>DAOVTY010000239.1 GCA_030632865.1 Bacteroidota bacterium | reverse complement strand
TGGTGTCACATCAATTAATGGGTCTTCGCTAACAATTCCGTGAGATGCCAAACGTGGGATATATAAATTACATCCAAATTTTTCGGCAAATTTTACATTCGCCGGGTAACCCTCGTACCACGATGCAGAGAAGCCATGTAAATATAAAAGGCTATAATTTGTGCGCTCTTTTACTGAATCGTTTGCCCATATAATACGCGATTGATTATCGGGTTTCAATTGTAATCCTGCATCATTGTTTTCAACGTATTTCTCAATATTTCCAATACTCGCCGAAATAGATGGCAAGTCTTTACTCATATTTGGTTTTTCGGGTTTTGGCCCGAATAAATAAACAACAATTAACAATAAAAATGCAATTAGTAGAAAGCGCTTAATTCGTTTCATAATATAGTTTTGAATTAAAATTTAATATCCGCAAAGTAACTATTTATCATTAAACTCAAAAATAGATTTGATAACAACAAAAACTATTAACCAGTAGAAATATAGAAATGCTTAATTAAATTTGATGTGGTAAGTAGAAATGTTATTCTAAAAACCAAAACTTAAACCTGTGCCCATCATAAATTTATTATGCCACTGCCCAGGAATAACTTTATCAATCTGATGACCAAAAAATAGATTGAAATCTAGATTTTTTATAGCTATGCTAGCACCTAAAACAGTACGCTGGCGAGAATAGCCCAGCTCCTTTAAATAGAAGCTAAACTCTGTTGATATATATGGTGCAATTGCATTAAATTTATTAAAACTTAACTGAATTTGATTCCGGTATCTGTGAATTAACTCACCGTCCATAAAACGAAATTCCCATCTGCTGCGATCCCTGAATTCGAAATGTCCCCATATTTTGGTATAATATAGATGTAACATTGGTCTGTACTCTGATCTCCATCTTAATGGAAATTTTACATATTCTTGTTTGTATCCAATTCCAATGCTAAAACTATTTTTCGATAGGAAATCTAGCGATAACTGAGTGTGATTTAAAAAGTAGCCTCCGTCCTGCATAAAGAAGTTTGCGCTATGAACTGAAAACTCCATTTTTTTCCATTCACTATTAATACCAATAAATGTCCAGTTTTCGAATTCGCTTGCACGAACAGAATTGGTGCTGTTAAATAGTGCTATAAAAAGAAGAGTCAACTGAAACAGTCGTTTACTAATTTTGTTTATTTTAAAAAAAAAGAGTGTTCTTAAGGTTGATTGAGTATTTTTTTTAGTTGCTGTCAAAATGTTTAGTTAAATTATAGTATTAAAAATTAACACTATATATTATTTATTTTTTAGGTTTAGTTCAATAAAATTAAAAATTCTTATTTCCCAATACAATAAAGATGCATTGCAGTTCTTATGTAAATATTCCCATCGATTACTGCAGGAGAGCTAAGAGTTTCTTCCTGTAATTCGTTTTGCGCAACAATATTAAAAGTGTCTCCGGCTTTAAGAATAGTAGTTAATCCTTTTTCGTTTATCACAATAATTTTATCTCCTACAATTACTGGCGACATAGAAAAACGCCCTTTCAAACGTTCGCGCCATACAGTTTTTCCAGTAAAAGCATTAATGCAGGTGGCAATTCCAGTATCGTTAACTATGTACAATCTTTCTTTGTAATATGCTGGTGAAGGAACATGCGGCCCGCCTCTCTCATTTTTCCAGAAAAGATGGGTATCAGTTATATCTCCTTTTCCTCCTGGACGAATAGCCATAATTGCTCCGTTACGTCCCGAGGCTGAGTAGAATAAACCTCCACCATAAACAATAATTGGCACCGCTTCTTTGGTCGAGCCATTCAATGTCCATATTTCGGAACCTGTATCAGGATTATATCCTTTTACGTTGTACGAACCATTGTAAACTAATTCATCGTGATCTTCAACACGAACAATTATTGGACTTGACCAGCCCATTACACTTTCTCTTTTTTGAGTCCAAATAATTTCTCCTGTATGTTTATTTAATGCTATAAAAACAGATTCTGCATTGTTTTGATCTTGTATTAGAATTACTTTATCCTTGTATAAAATAGGATTTGTTCCGGGGCCATGCATAGTTGTAAAATTTCCTAAATTTTGCGACCATTGTAATTCACCGTCCATATTAAAACATACAATTCCACTATTGCCTAAAAAAGTAATAATCAGTTCTCCGTCGGTTACTGGCGTAGAAGAAGCATAAGAATTTTTCCAATAAAGTTTTTCAATTTTTTCAGGAACAGGAGCTTTGTTTCGCCATAGTAATTTTCCATTAGAACGGTCATAACAAAATAACTCTCTCGTTTTTCCATCTTCAGCTGCCGAAGTAATAAAAATCCGATTATCCCAAATTATAGGAGAACTGTTGCCTTTTCCCGAAAGTTTAACTTTCCAAACAATATTTTCTGTTGGACTCCAATTCAAAGGTATTTTTTTAGTATTCGCAATTCCTTGTCCGCTTGGTCCCCTAAAATTTGGCCATTGTTTTTCGGCTCCAGAAATTGGCATAACAGGTTCAATTGAAATATCTTCCAATAACTCCATTGCTTCAGCTCGATCAACTTCAGCCAATAAAAGTTGTTCCACTTCTGTAGTTGTGAAACTAGGTTCTTTATTCAGTTTACGGAATGCTTCTTCCATAAAAGCTATAAAATTATTGGCAATCTGTTCTCTTTCTTTGTATGCAACATTTAATGTCGAATCGGCTAATATCTTTTCTATTCCCCCATGTTTTTCTTTAAATACCAGATAGTTGTCCGGCGTAGCCACACGTTTCCACTCTTCTTTAAGATCTTGATAAATCATTGTCTTTACCACATCTTTATATTCTATACTTTCTAAATCGTCTGATAAAGTTTGTATTTCGAATCCAAGAGGATAAGGGGCCTTTTCCTCTCTAGAAGTACAAAATACTACGAGTATGGATAAGATAATAAGTGAAAAATATTTATATATTTTTTGAGTCGCCATTGTTCTCATTTTGAAAATATTAGTTAGTCGAGTAGGGTAGTATTATTCCAAACTTATTGTGGCTGAAGTTTCATGCGTTTCGTCCGGATCTAATTTAATTACATCGTTATAAGCATTTACCGTTTCAATGCACACAAAGGTGTAAAACGAATCATCAGTTAAATCGTTCGTTTGTGAACAGCCTTCTTCTCCAGGGTTCCACACGGTTGTAACTTTACTTCCCGATTTTTCGATGCGAATTCTTCGTCCAAAAATAGGGTCAGTAATTACGGTTGTATTTTCTGTATCGTAATAGTGTCGGGTTTCAGCATTATTAATTTCTAATTTTTCCTCATTCTGAACAAAATCACCTAGCTCCAGTTGGTTGTGGTATTTTGTGTTTTGCAATCCATCTATTGTAATATTTTCTATTGAAGATAAATTAAAATAGGAGTGAAGAGCACTTGTATATTCTAAAGTTTCAGTTGAAGTATTGGTTACTTTTAAAGTTACTTTTAAAGTTTGTCCCACAGTAATTGTCATTTCAGCACAAAAATCGTAGGGCCAATAAGCTTTAGTATCATCAGTAGAACAAAGTTGCAAACGCACCAATGTTTCTCCAGTTTTTTTTGATGAGGTTTCTATTACATCCCAATACATCAGACGGGCAAACCCATGCATTGGTTTATCCGAATTGGTTTTGTTTGGGCCAAACCAAGGAAAGCAAACTGGAATTCCTCCTCTAATTGGTGTGCCTACTTCAAAATTACTTTTAGGGCTCATCCATAAAACATCTACTGTTCTGTGTGGTTTAAAGCTGGTTATATGTGCACCATACAAACTAATATCTGTATCTGAGTATTTATTCGAAACTGTTATAAATATTAAATCATTTTCTAAATTGGCAAATCCAACTTCTCCTTCAATTCCATATTTATCATTCAGTTCATCAATATCAATCATATTATTTTAGATTTAGTTTAAATGGTTTATAATAAAAATACTAATTGTAATTAAGCCGATTCCATAAATATTTATCCGACTACGATACAAGTATAGTAATCATTTTACTTTTTTTAATGAATGGATTATGAAATTATGGAGAAACTTGATTAAAATAAACAACCTCCGATTTAAACGAGGTACCTTCCATTCCCTCAATTTCAAATACAGTGTCGAAAAAGAATGGCAATTTGCTATTACCTTTTTGATATGTTTTTAAAAAGCTTTTAAGGAAATCTGGGTTGCACAATTTTTGAGTTACATCATCAATACCTCCTCTACCCAAAGCCATAATTAAAGTTATTGTGTTATTGTTTCCTCCCGGTCGTTTTGAAACTACAATATTCTCATTCCAAAACCCATCGGAGTCTCTAATAAAATCAAATTCATTAATTGGATCACTATTTTCGTCTAATAAAAAATATGTTTTTTTATCAAGGTTGTATTCAATGTTAAACTGTGGTAGCAGTCGGTTTAGTATATAAAGTGTTTTAAAGTCGCCAATAAAAATAATGTTGTTCGAGTTAATATCTTCCCACGTTAGTATCGACGCACGTTTAATTTTAAAAATTTCTTTATTATTTATTAAGTGTGGGATAAAATTTGACACACAAATCGACATCTCTGATAGTGAATATGTATTCCTTAGTTCTTCAAAACCCATAGTATCCATCTGGTTTTGAATATAGTCGTCTGTTGAATTTATTCTTGCATCGCGCACAAAATACCTCTTATTATTAATCTCTTTACTCATGAAAAAGAAATCGCCAACTACAATTAAAGTAGGTAAGTCAGACTTAGTATATTCTCTCCAAACAGGACTATTGGCAACCGATTTGGAATTACGAAACAGATTGTTTCTATGGTCAATTAAATGAATGGTTA
>DAOVTY010000084.1 GCA_030632865.1 Bacteroidota bacterium | reverse complement strand
TCGCACGGAAATATTACTTTGGAAGGCGGTGATAAAGTTGATGCTCCCTATTCTAAAAACGAAGCCGAAGTTTACTATAAACACAGTTTAAGTAAATCTATTCTTTCGGTTAATGTAGATTTTAAACACGACGGATTTAACTATTACGGTTATCCGCTTAACCCGATTCCGGATATTTTATTAGAAGAAAATCAAAGCATAACTTATCAGGGAACAAAACAGACATTTTCGAAAGGTGGATTAAATGTCAACCTGAAAAATATAACGGCAGAAATGGATGACCCGGCGTTTAATTTCAATTTTAAGTATCACTATTTTGGAACAAAAACTAAACAAAGTGAACATTTTGGCGAGTTCGAAATGGATTTCCAAAAGCCGTTGGATACCGGAACTCTTTTAACCGAAACAGGAGTAACTTTTGTGACGGCAGATAATATTAAAAATCACACTTTAGATACAATTGGCAAACGGACGCAAACCTGGCTTTTTGTAAAACCTGCCTGGTATTACGAGGGAAAAATGGCAAGTGTAAGTTTAGGTGTAAACGCCTGGTTTATTATGGACAACGATATGGATGCGGTGGCAAATATTACCCCAAATATACGAGTTGATTTCACTCCGGTTAAAGATGTGTTTAAATTGTATGCAGGAATAGACGGCAACTACATTAATAACCACTACTCTAAAATTGCCTATGAAAATCCGTTTGTTGACCCAATGCACGATGTGAATAACAGTTTCGAAAAAATACATTTTTACAGTGGAATAGACGGTAAATTTTCGTCGAAAACAAACTTTAAAATATCGGTTGATTACTCGTTAATTGACGATAAACCTTTTTATTATTTGAATGAGTATTATTACGCAACCGAACCAGTTTCTCATAACCCATTAATTGTAAATAACGCTTTCGATGTTTTGTACGACGATATAAATTTATTGAAATTCAATCTAGAAATTTTTCACACTTCATCAGAAAAACTAAACCTTTTACTTTCAGGGAATTATTATGCGTATAATTTAGATGAGCAAACAGAAGCATGGAATATGCCGGATTGGGACGCTACACTTTCTATTGATTATAAAATTACTGAACAATTAAGTGTTGGCACTGATATTTATTTAATTGGCGGGAGAAAAGCTTTGGTAATAGAAGACCCAAATCCATTAATAGATTTTAGTATACCCCCTCCAATACATTACAAATCTTACAATCTCGACACCGCATTCGATTTGAATGTAAACGCCAATTACCAAATCACACAAAAGTTTTCGGTATTTGGGCAGCTTAATAATTTTGGATTTCAGAATTACCAGCGCTGGTTTGGTTACTCTGTACAAAGTTTTAATGCTATGGTTGGAGTTAGTTATGCATTTTAAATAATTGTCTCGCAAAGGCGCAGAGACGCTAAGAAATAATAATTTTAAGAATTTTTAAAAACCTTATTTCTTTCAAACACAGCAGTTATCCGTACATAATTCTGACAAATTGTAAAACAAAATAGCGTTATCCCCTCGGATAAGAGGGTAATCACCTCGGATAACTGACTAAAAGTAACGGATAACTACTAAAATATGCCGGATAACTGCCAGATGGTATCGGATAACAGCCTGCTTACAACGGATAACTACCCTTACTAACCGGATAACTGTTATTTTTTGTCGGATAATACAAAGTAGGAGAAATAAAATATCCGGAGAGAGGGAAAAAAGTAGTTGTTTCAAAAATATAAAAACCTCATTTTAGGTTTCAACCCTCGTAATAGCCGGTTTATTATAAAGCATAATCTAACCTTATTAAAATTATTCGGGGAAATAATAAAATCCCCCTTCTTTTCCATAAAAACAAACCTCTGTTTCACTCTCATTTTAAGGTTAATAAAATATTAAAAAGTATGCTTAACATACAAATTAAAATGAACCTTGTTTTGGTTAATTTTGTTATCTTTGCATAGTTGTAAAAAAACAAATCAAAAGGTTTGATATCACTCTAAAAATCAGCTAGTTTCCGTTTAAAAGTGAATGTACTTTTTTAATAGGAAACTATTATTTTTTAGAGCAAGTAACAAGGTTGAAAAAATAAGATATAAAGATGAGCGAAATAGAAGATAATAAAGAAAAAAACGGTAACGGAAATTATTCGGCAGATAGTATTCAAGTACTCGAAGGATTAGAGGCAGTTAGAAAACGCCCTGCGATGTATATTGGCGACGTAAACGAGAAAGGATTACACCATTTGGTTTACGAGGTAATTGATAATTCGATTGATGAAGCGCTTGTAGGATACTGCGATAACATTGACGTAATAATTCATGAAGATAATTCTATAACCGTAAAAGATGACGGTCGTGGAATACCAACCGAAAACCATAGCAAAGAAAATAAATCGGCGCTGGAAGTTGTAATGACAGTACTACACGCCGGTGGTAAATTCGATAAAGATTCTTATAAAGTTTCCGGCGGATTGCACGGTGTTGGAGTTTCGTGTGTTAACGCACTTTCGTCGCATTTAAGAGCCGAAATTCATCGCGAAGGAGAAATTTGGGAACAAGAATACTCAATAGGGAAACCTTTGTACGAAGCAAGAGTAATTGGAAAATCAGATATCACCGGAACTATTGTTACGTTCAAACCAGATGATTCTATCTTTTTGGTTAAAAAATACAAATACGAAATTCTTGCTGCACGTTTGCGCGAACTTTCTTTCTTAAATGCCGGAATTAAACTTTCTATTGTTGATGAGAGAGAAACCGACGAAGAGGGGAATTTTAAATCGGAAAACTTTTTCTCGAAAGAGGGACTAAAAGAATTTGTGGAGTATCTAGATGAAACCCGCATTAAATTAATTGAAGATGTAATTCATATCACTTCAGAAAAAGGTGGAAGTCCGGTTGAGATTGCCTTGCAATACAACAATTCATATTCTGAAAATATTCATTCGTACGTAAACAACATTAATACTATTGAAGGTGGAACGCATTTAACAGGTTTTAGAAGAGGTTTAACACGAACACTTAAAAACTATGCCGACCAATCGGGGATGCTCGCAAAAATGAAATTTGACATTAGTGGCGACGATTTCCGCGAAGGATTAACAGCCGTGGTTTCTGTTAAAGTTGCAGAACCACAATTCGAGGGACAAACAAAAACAAAACTTGGTAATTCAGATGTAAGTCTTTCGGTTGATCAAGCAGTTAGCGAAATGCTTAAAAACTATCTCGAGGAGAATCCGAAAGATGCAAGAATTATCGTTCAGAAAGTTATTTTAGCTGCTCAAGCAAGGCACGCAGCACGTAAAGCTCGCGAAATGGTGCAGCGTAAAAGTGCACTTACCGGCGGCGGACTTCCGGGGAAATTAACCGATTGCTCTGAAAAAGACCCTGCTTTGTGCGAAGTATTTCTCGTTGAGGGAGATTCTGCAGGTGGAACGGCAAAACAAGGTCGTAACCGAAGAACTCAGGCAATTCTACCACTTCGTGGAAAAATTCTAAATGTGGAAAAAGCCATGGTTCACAAGATATTTGAAAACGAAGAAATCAAAAATATATTCACTGCACTGGGAGTTACAATCGGAACAGAAGAAGACTCCAAAGCATTGAACATGGAAAAACTAAGATATCATAAAGTTGTGATTATGACAGATGCCGATGTTGACGGTAGCCACATTGCAACATTGATATTGACTTTCTTTTTCAGATACATGAATGATTTGATTACAAACGGTTACCTATATATTGCTGCACCACCACTTTTCTTAATAAAAAAAGGAAAAAAGGAACAGTACGCATGGACAGAACAACAACGATTGCAAATAATACAAGAGTGGGCAGATGGGAAAGAAAGTGGTGTGCACACACAACGCTACAAAGGTTTGGGAGAAATGAATGCAGACCAACTTTGGGAAACTACAATGAATCCAGAACAGCGTACTTTACAGCAAGTTACAATTGAAAATGCTGCCGAAGCAGACCATATTTTCTCGATGTTAATGGGCGACGATGTGCCACCTCGCAGAAAGTTTATCGAAGACCACGCAACATACGCTAATATTGATGTTTAAGGAAGTAGTTAGATTTTAGTAGTTAGTAATAAGTATAAAAACACTTTATACAAACTAGAATCACACTAAAAAATACATTAAAAAAACCGGGATAATCTCGGTTTTTTTGTCTTAATACTCATAATCTAAAAGTCTATCAAAAATGAATATCTGTGTTTTTTGTTCATCTAGCAATGCCATTCCAAATATCTATTTTCAAGAAGCTGATAAATTGGGAAAACTGATTGGACAAAACAGCCACACATTAATTAATGGTGGTGCAAATGTTGGATTAATGGAGGCTGTTACAATTTCATCAAGAAATGCTGGAGCAAAAACCATTGGTATAATTCCCGAAAAAATGATAGGCCGATCGTTAGCTTCTAATAATTCTCACGATGTATTAATTACAAAAGACATGATGGAACGCAAATCCAAAATGCGCGAAATGTCTGACGTATTTATAGCTTTGCCAGGAGGATTCGGAACGCTTGAAGAGATTTTAGAAGTAATGACTTTGCGTCAACTCTCTTATCATACAAAACCCGTTGTTTTTATAAATACCAATAATTTTTTCAAGTACCTTCTAAAACAATTCGAGGTTTCGTACAACGAAATGTTTGCAAAAGAGGTATACCGCAATCTCTATTTTATTGCAAATAACTCCGATGAAGCGATGGAATATATCAAAAACTACAAACCTGTTGAGTTAGATAATAAGTGGTTTAAAGTACCTGAAAAGTAGGAAAGTATACAGTCGCAATTTATTTTCAACAATTTATTAATTTCAGAATTTGCTAGCATATTTGCCTGAAAATTGAGCAGGGAATTTTGAGTCACCAGCTCAAAAACAACCAAAATTCTTAAATAAAAATTAATTGGTTAGAAAGTCGAGTACATTACTTGCTCCGCTCGAAGGTTTTCCTTTGTATAACTCAGTATATCCACAATTTGTACAACTTACTGTTGTAAACTTGCGGTTTTGAATATTAAAATATTTTGTAAAACCCGAGCCGGTTGTTCTTATTTGGTCAACATCGGCATTTCTATTGCCACATTTCGGACAGGCATAACTTTTTTGTTTCATCATTTTTGTTTTGTTTTTTGATTAGAACAGAATTTTCAATCAAAATTACTTTTCCGCATTTCTTTTCAATCGATTTGCGTTTTTAAGCGCGTTATGGATTATCCACTCCAACTGCCCGTTTATACTCCTAAAATCATCGGCAGCCCACCGTTCAACAGCTTGCATTGTTTCAGGATTTACACGCAACACAAATGTTTTTTTCTTTGCCATAATATTTCCCTTCTACCAAATACCAATTCCCTTTAAAAAACTAAATAACAACAAATATCAGAATAGCTACTACAATTTCTATGGCAAGCAAAATCAAAAACTTTTTAATTTTTCTAAAAACCCTGTTTTAGGTTTTATGGTCTTTGTTTTATTGCCACCAGACAATTTTTCTATGTTCATTAATTTCCCCATCGCGTATTCCATGGCTTGCTTTTTTTGCGTTCCTATTAAAAGTTTTTTGCCATTTTTTAAATAAAGCTGCAAACCAACATTCCCCGAAATAGTGTAAGACTGCCCATATTTAACTCTTCGCTTTATGCCGTAACCTCCATATTCACGCAATGCTTTATAAATGCGAACATCGTATCTTTCAATCTCTCCGGGGAGAATTTTTCTCCATTTATTTTTCATTGGAGGATAGGCAACCCAAACTGCTTCGTCGGTAATTTTAGTTTTCAATTTAGAATGTATAAAAATCACCAAAATCAAACCCATAATTAGCAGCGAAGATATTCCAGTAACAATTAAACCTTCAGCACTCATTGGGCTATTGCCAAAAGGTTCGTTTAAAACTTCCTGCGAATAAATCCCATACAAAAACGGAACTAAAACTGCAGCCAATGAAAAGATCATTATCAGCGACAACCTCCACTGATTAAAACGCTGTTCTTCTGTAAAAAGAATTCGTTCCATTTTAATAAATACTTCCGGTATTTACAATTGGCGTAGCATCTTTGTCGCCGCATAAAACAACCATTAAATTGCTTACCATCGTAGCTTTTTTGTCATCATCTAAATCCACAATATTTTTTTCGCTGAGTTGTTCCAAAGCCATTTCTACCATACTTACAGCTCCTTCAACTATCTTATATCGTGCTGCTACAATTGCTGTTGCTTGCTGGCGTTTTAACATTGCCTGTGCAATTTCCTGAGCGTAAGCAATGTGATTAATACGTGCCTCGATGACATTAATTCCAGCTATATCCAGACGCTCAACAATCTCACGTTCCAACTCATTATTGACCTCCTCTGTTCCATCACGCAATGTAACTTTTGCCGATTCGTCCTCGATATTATCATACGGATATAAACCTGCAAGTTTACGTAATGCTGCCTCGCTTTGAACTACTACAAAATGTTCAAATTCATCAACTCCAAAAGCAGATTTAAATGTATCTTCAACTTTCCAAACCAGCACCAACCCAATCATAATTGGGTTACCAAGTTTGTCGTTTACTTTAATAGTTTCGCTATCAAAATTTCGTGCACGTAACGAAATCTTTTTCTTTACAAAAAACGGATTCACCCAATAGAAACCATTTGATTTTATGGTCCCTTTGTAGGCACCAAACAAAACCATTACACAACTTTGATTTGGATCTACAACTGTAAAACCTATTAAAGTTAATATAAACACAGGGACTAAAATGACTGCAGGAGCAACCATTCCCCGCATAAAACCAAAAACAATTAATAATAATAAAACTATTTCTAAAAAAAGAAAGAAGTAACCCGACAACCCTGAATAATGTTTTTCCATGATATTAAAATTTAAGTATAATGATATTAAAATAGTATCACAATTTAAAACTTATTTTTAAGAAAAACAAGAAATCAATTAAATAAATTTTTAATTTTGAAATTATTACACATTAAACAAATTTTAGCAATTTTCGTTTCAACATAAATACATTTTAAATGAAATTTATAAAAGAACCTATCAATAAATTTATTCAACTAGAAACATCTAGTAGCATAATTCTTTTTATGGCAACCGTTTCTGCACTGATTCTTGCCAACAGTGCAATCAGCGAATCTTTTCTAGGTTTTTGGCAGAACGACATTTCAATAAGTTTACCAGGTTTCGAACTTTCAAAGCCAGTTTTAAAGTGGATCAACGATGGATTAATGGCTATTTTTTTCTTTCTAATTGGATTGGAGTTAAAACGTGAAATAATGGTTGGCGAATTGAACAAGATTAAAAATGCATCGCTGCCATTCTTCGCTGCCATTGGCGGCATGATTGTGCCTGCATTACTTTTTGTAACCCTAAACAAAGGAAATGCCGGATCTGGAGGCTGGGGAATCCCAATGGCTGCAGACATAGCTTTTACACTCGGAATTTTAAAACTATTGGGAAACAGAGTACCTTCCGGAATAAAAATATTTTTAATGGCTTTTGCTATTATCGACGATTTAGGTGCTGTTTTGGTTATTGCCTTTTTCTATAGCTCTAACCTTATTTGGTCGAATATAATTGTAGGATTAATTATTGTCGCCGTACTATTTATTATCTCAAAATATGGATATTATTCAAAATACATTTTTTTAATCTCTGGAGTAATTGTTTGGATACTGTTTTTAAAATCTGGAATTCATTCAACAATTGCTGGAGTTTTAATGGCTTTAACAATTCCTATTGCGCGTAAAACTGATACACGCTCGTTTTACGAAAACGGGAAAGCCATTTTAGACAATTTTTTAAAAGAGTGTTCGACAAAACACGATAAAACTATTCTAAATCACAAGCAGTTACAATCGATAGAAGAGTTAGAAGATCTCACAGAAAAAACAGCTCCCCCGCTTCAGTATCTTGAACATAATTTACATGGCTGGGTTTCATATTTAATTATGCCACTTTTTGCCCTGGCAAATGCTGGTGTTGTTTTTAGTTTTTCGGGAGATACAAATCTGGCTCTTTCAATTAATATTGCTATTAGTTTGGTTGTGGGTAATTTTATAGGAATATTCTCATTCTCGTATATTGCAATTAAACTAAAATTGGCTGAGCTTCCGAAGAATGTAACATTAAAACAATTGGCGGGTGTTTCTATTTTAGGTGGATTAGGATTTACAATGTCGCTCTTTATAAACAGCCTAGCTTTTACCGATCCAGTTTTAATCGACTCAGCAAAAATGGGTATTCTTTTTGGTTCTCTCTTTGCAGGATTGCTTGGTTATTTTGTAATGAGATTAACTTTAAAAAAGAAATAAATAAGGCATCCGTCAATTGACGGATGCCTTATTGTTAATTCAAATTCATTTCTGCGTACCCAACACTTTCGGTTTCTAAAACCTCGTACGAACGGGCAAAATTCAGAATATTCTCTATCGAACGTTCTGATGGTTCAAACTCCATCACAGTTAATTGATTTCCAATAACATCATCAGCTCTATTTTGAGCCGCCTCTTCAGCCTGAAAACTATTAACTAAATAAATTAAAGTAGAATGTTTTTTCATAGGCAAATAATAACTTGTTTTTATTTACCTTAAAACGCCAGTCTCAATTGAATATTGTGTTAACGAAAGTTAAAATTTTGTGAGAACTAATTTCTTCTCTTCAATCAATTTCCGCAAATTAATTAAAGCATATCTCATCCTCCCCAGTGCGGTATTAATACTTACTCCTGTTTGATCTGCAATTTCCTTAAAACTTAGCTCCTGATAATGACGCATATAAATAACTTGCTGCTGATCTTCGGGCAATTCAGAAACTAACTCTTTAACTTCGTTTAAAATCTGGCTGGATACCAATTGATCTTCAATAGTATCTTCCGAGAATTTTCGTGAATTAAAGATATCCACACTCGAATTATCGTTGGAGATAGTTCCTCTTAACTTTTCTTTTCTAAAATGGTCGATTATTAGATTATGCGAAATACGCAAAACCCACGAAACAAACTTTCCATTATCGACATACTTCCCTCTTTTTAACGAGCGAATTACTTTTATAAAAGTCTCCTGAAAAATATCTTCAGCCAATTCTTTATTCTTCATAATAAGCAAAATATACGAAAACACTCTGCTTTTATGACGACGGATTAAAATTTCTAATGAATTTTGATCACCTGCGATAAATTGCTGAACAAGCGTATTGTCGTTCAGTAAATTTTCTTTAAACATTACCTTCTATTTAATTGTAAAACAAAAAGTATATATTATCTATAGGCGTCTTTTTTAAATGAAGTGAAACAATTTTTTAATTTTGTTGCACCAAAAATGGTACTTTTTATTTTACAATACAAATTTTTTTAACAAAATATTACATTCCTTAATTAATTATGCCAAACGAGAACAGACCAAAACATATAGAAATACGAAAAGCAAGAGTACATAATCTAAAAAATGTAAGCCTGCAAATACCTTTAAATAAGTTTATTGTGGTAACAGGAGTGTCCGGATCCGGAAAATCATCTTTAGCATTCGACACTCTTTTTGCTGAAGGACAACGACGATATGTTGAAAGTCTATCATCGTACGCAAGACAGTTTCTAGGACGAATAAACAAACCAGAAGTTGATTTTATTAAAGGTATTCCACCTGCAATTGCAATAGAACAGAAAGTAAACACACGCAATCCACGGTCAACTGTTGGTACTTCAACCGAAATTTACGATTATTTAAAACTACTTTTTGCCCGTATTGGAAAAACTATTTCACCGGTCTCGAATAAACTGGTTACTCGACAAAGTGTTACCGACGTTGTTGACTTTATCTACTCATTCGATGAAGGAACTCGATTAATTATTACTTCTCCGCTTCTCCCTAAAAATGGAAGAACTATTTTGCAGGAAGCTGAATTATTAATGCAGCAAGGATTTACTAGACTTGAGACAAACGATGAAATAAAACGTATTGACGAGCTTTTGGAAAGCAAACCAAAAGAGCTAAATAAAAACAACTCTCATCTTGTAATCGATCGGATTTCTGTTAAAAACGACGAAGACACGCAAAGTAGAATTGCAGACTCTGTACAAACTGCTTTTTTTGAAGGACACGGCGAGTGCCAAATAAAAGTATTTGGGAAAGAGAAAATAGTTTCTCAAAAATTTTCGAACCTTTTTAGTGCCGATGGAATTGAGTTTGAAGAGCCTACAGTACACATGTTTAGTTTTAACAATCCGGTTGGTGCATGCCCGATTTGCGAAGGATACGGTAAAGTTATTGGTATCGACGAAGACCTTGTAATTCCAAATAAATCGCTATCTATTTATCAAGATGCAGTAGCATGTTGGAAGGGCGAAAAAATGAGTGAATGGAAAAATCAATTAATATATTCTGCCGAGAAATTCAATTTCCCCATTCACAAACCATTTTATGAATTAACCGAAGCACAAAAATTTTTACTCTGGACAGGCAACGAACATTTTAAAGGATTAAACCGCTTCTTCAAATTTTTGGAAGAAAACAGTTATAAAATTCAATACCGTGTTATGCTTTCGCGCTACCGTGGTAAAACCATTTGCCCAGATTGTAAAGGCAGCCGATTGAAAAAAGAAGCTGGTTATGTAAAAGTTGCAAAAAAATCATTACAAGAATTAGTTTTAATGCCAGTTTCCGAATTACGAGAATTTTTTGCCAAATTGAAATTAGATTCTCACGACACAGAAATTGCAAAACGTATTTTAATCGAAATTAATAACAGATTAGATTTTTTAAACGATGTTGGTTTGGGTTACCTCACATTAAATCGATTATCCTCAACACTTTCGGGTGGCGAATCGCAACGAATAAATCTGGCAACTTCGCTGGGAAGCAG
>DAOVTY010000155.1 GCA_030632865.1 Bacteroidota bacterium | reverse complement strand
CTAAGATGAGCATTTTCTGGCTGAATTACATTTGATAATTTTCCGTACATAACTTCTGCATTTACAGAAGAAATTCGCGGATTTGAATGAAATTCAATCTCATCGGAGAATAGTGTTAAACCAACGGCATCGCGCTGTTTTCTAATTAAATAAATTAATGCTGCAGCCGTATAAACTGAAAAGGAAAGTTTGTTTTGAAGGTGTTTTTTTCCTTTCGAATAAGGAAATAACATCGACGAAGATGTGTCTAGAACTAATTGGCACCTAAGGTTGGTCTCTTCTTCGTACTGTTTTACAAAAAGCTTGTCGGTGCGGGCAAACAGCTTCCAATCAACTCGTTTTGTAGATTCTCCCTGATTATATAACCGATGCTCTGCAAATTCCACAGAAAATCCGTGAAACGGACTTCGATGTAAACCCGTAATAAATCCTTCAACAACTTCGCGAGCAATTAAGCCCAAGTTATCGAATTGATGAAACTGCTCTATATCGAATATGTTTTTCAAAATACCTCAAAATAAAACTGTCATTTCAACAAAGTAAGTTGAGAAATATGTCCGTAATACTACAAATTTCTCAATCGCTCTTCATTCGAAATGACAGCTCAAAATTAAATTTAGCCTTACAAAAGTGCATCCATTTTATCGGTAAAACTTTTCTTTGGAGCAGCACCAACTTGTTTGTCAACAATTTCGCCACCCTTTACAAAAATTACAGTAGGAATATTTCTAATTCCATATTTCATTGCTACTCCCGGGTTCGAATCAACATCAACTTTCCCAATAATAGCTCTTCCTTCGTACTCGCCCGACATCTCTTCAACAATAGGAGCAATCATTCTACACGGTCCACACCAAACTGCCCAAAAGTCAATCATCACAGGTTTATCCGCTTTTATTACCAATTCTTCAAAATTGGCATCAGTAATTTCTACAGCCATAATATTATATTTTTTTCATTATTTTAATTCAAAATAAGTTGTGCAAAATTAGTTAATTAATTCTATATCCAATATTTAAATTCTCATCGAAAAACTTCAAAAAACTTTCAGACAAATCAACCTTAATTGTTCTTGAGAACATTTTAATTTGCATATTATTTTCCGGATCGTAAACATTAAAATTTAACAACGCTTTTCCCGAATTGTTTTTGGCCAACTTTTCAATTTCTTCAATAACCGACTCGTTAAGTTTATCGAGAGGTAAATTAACGGTTACACTTTTTATATAATTTGTTCGTACTTCGGAAAGTAGCTCTATATTCGAAATTTTAAATTCGTAAAACTCACTTTTCCATCGCTGCTGAACCATCCCTTTTATCATAAGAAAAAGTCCGGGCTTGCAGTACTTATGGAAATTTACATAATCGTTTCCAAAAAAGAAGAACTTTTTCAGATCACCATAATCTGCAAGAGTTAACGTACTGTAGGGATTTCCGTTTTTAGATGTTTCCTCGCTGGCTTCTGTTACCATTCCACCAAATGTAAAGTCTTTTCCGATGTACTTTTCAATATCGTTATTGAGATCTTTTAAAGTAACTTCTTTGGAACAAAAACTGTCAATCTCGAGTTTGTAATCGTCTAACGGATGCGCTGTTAAATATATTCCAATCAAGTTTTTTTCTTTATCAAGAAGAATAAGTTTTGCCCACTCTTCTATTTTTGGAATTTCCGGCTTTTTAATTACCATGTCACTTCCCATTCCCCCAAATAAACTTTGCTGAGCACTTTGAGCTTCGAGTTGAATACGGTTCCCGTATTTTATTAGTTTTTCTATAAATGTTGTATTATCATTTTCATCTAGACCGGAAAAAAAGCTACTTCTATTTAAACGGCCCATATTATCAAATGCCCCTGCCATTGCAAGTGCTTCAAGGTTTTTCTTGTTAACTGTTTGCAGGTTTACATTTTCTACTAAATCATAAATGGTTTTAAATTCGCCATGTTTATCGCGTGCCTTAATGATATCCTGAACCGCTCCTGTACCAACACCTTTAATTCCTCCCATTCCAAAACGAAGATCGCCATTTTTATTAGCTGTAAATTTTATAAAGCTTTCGTTTATATCTGGCCCCAAAACATTAAGTTTCATACGCTTACACTCGGTCATTAGTTTAGTAATATCGGTTATATTACTAAGGTTTCGACTAAGGTTTGCCGCCATAAATTCGGCAGGATAGTGTGCTTTTAAATAACCGGTTTGGTATGCAATGTGTGCATAACAAACCGAGTGTGATTTGTTAAATGCATATTCAGCAAATTTCTCCCAATCTTTCCATATTTTTTCAATAACATCATCGGGCTTTTTTCCAACAAGTGTACATTCATCTGTAAACCTGTAATTTGCTTTGCAGCCATCAATAAACTTCACCTTCAGTTTATTCATAACTTCCTTAATTTTCTTTCCCATTGCTTTTCTTAGCGTGTCAGAATCGCCACGGGTAAAACCGGCAAGTAATCGAGAAAGTAACATTACCTGTTCCTGAAACACTGTAATCCCATACGTTTCACTCAGATATTTCTCCATCATTGGTAAATCGTATTCTACTTTTTGTTTACCATTTTTACGTGCAATATAATCGGGAATATATTGCATTGGTCCCGGGCGATACAAAGCGTTCATGGCGACCAAATCTTCAAAACGGTTTGGTTTAAGGTCGCGCAAATGCTTTCTCATTCCATCAGATTCAAACTGAAAAACAGCAGTAGATTCACCATGGCTAAACATTTGATATGTTTTTTTATCGTCCCATGGAATATTTTCAATATCAACTTCAATATCTCTCGAGAGTCTTATATTCTCCAATGTCTCTTTAATAATTGAAAGGGTTTTCAATCCCAGAAAGTCCATTTTTAGCAAGCCAATATCTTCTACAAAACGCCCATCAAATTGAGTCATTAAAAGGTCTCCTTCAACTTTTGTGGGCATTAATGGAATATGATCCGAAAGAGGATCACGACTGATAATAATTCCACAAGCATGCACTCCGGTCTGTCGAACAGAACCTTCGAGAATTTCGGCAAGTTTCATGGTTTGAACCACCAGTGGGCTATTCGAAGTTTTTTCCCTTTTAAAATCTACACTCTCCTTAAATGCTTTTTGAAATGTCATTTTAGGGGCATCGGGAACAAGTTTTGCAATACGATCTGCCTCGGGCAGCGGTAATTTTAATACTCGAGCCACATCACGAATTGCCATTTTTGTTGCCATTGTTCCGAATGTGCAAATATGTGCTACTTTATCTGCCCCATATTTATTTGTAACATAATCGAGAACTAACTGCCTGCCATCATCATCAAAATCAATATCCACATCGGGCAGCGAAACCCGATCGGGATTCAAGAAGCGTTCAAAAAGCAAGTTATATTTAATAGGATCTATGTTGGTTATTCCAGTACAGTACGCAACCGCGGAACCTGCTGCTGAACCACGCCCTGGACCAACTACCACCCCCATGTTTTTAGCTTCGTTAATAAAGTCTTGAGTAATAAGAAAATAACCTGGATATCCCATTGATTTTATTACATCCAATTCAAAATCCAATCGTTCTGAAACGCTTTCCTCTAGTGGGTCGCCATAACGTTTTTTTGCTCCTTCGTAGGTTAAATGTCGGAGGAATGTTGACTCCAACTTTACACGCAATACTTTATCGTAACCACCTAATCTTTTAAAAGCATCAACTCCAAATTCCTCTACCAGTTTTCTTTCAGGATATTTTTCGCGGAATTCCTCTTCCGTTCCAATTTCTTCCGGAATTGGGAAAACAGGCATTATTGGAGCAGAATTTAATTCATAAGACTCAATTTTTTCAGCAATTTTAGCAGTATTTGTTAACGCATCGGGTATATCGCTAAAAAGCTTATTCATTTCGTTTTGCGTTTTAAACCACTCTTGTCTGGTATAACGCATCCTGGTTGGGTCGTCTAAATCTTTACCCGTATTTAAACAAATTAAAAGATCGTGTGCTTCGGCATCTTCGGCATTTGTAAAATGAACATCGTTGGTTGCAATAATATTAATACCGTACTTTTTTGCCAACGGAACAATTTGCTTATTTACATTTACCTGATTATCATACACATCTTCGCGCTGCTCCGAATCTTCCGCCGGATGACGCATAAGTTCGAGGTAATAATCATCACCAAAAATATTTTTATACCATTTAATAGCTTCTTCGGCATCCGAAACACGGTTATTCATTATTAAATTAGGAACTTCGCCTCCCAAACATGCCGACGTAGCAATTAAACCATCGCTATACTTTTCAAGTAATTCTTTGTCTATTCGTGGCTTATAATAAAAGCCCTCGTTACTAGCAATAGAAATTAATTTAACCAGGTTTTTGTATCCTGTTTTATTTTTAGCTAATAAAATAAGATGATATCCTGAACGATCGATTTTATCTTTTTTATCTTTAATAGTTCTTGCTGCAACATAAGTTTCGCAGCCAAGAATTGGTTTTATACCTTCTTTTGTACAAGTGGCATGAAACTCTTTTATGCCAAACATTGCTCCGTGATCTGTTAGCGCAAGTGCACTCATTCCATCCTTTTTAGCCTTATAAACCAAAGATTTAACACTGGCTGCTCCGTCTAATATGGAATATTGCGAATGGACATGTAAATGAGTAAATGGAGTCATTTTATTAGCTTTATAGATAATCCCGATTCAAAAAATATGGGCTATAAAGTTACTGAATTTGAGCTCGTGAAAATACGATGTTGATAAAAATGAAGTAAAAAAAAACCTGAATTCTATCAGGCTGTTAATCAATATTTTTTGAGATTAATTGTGCAAGTTCATTAAATTCATCGGGCGTAAATTTCTTTTTTTTTGAAAAATTCAGCAAATCGGATTCGTTTTGCATGGGTACCAAATGAATGTGAGAATGTGGCACTTCTAATCCCAAAACCAAAACTCCAACTTTTTTACATTGAATCGCTTTTTTTAATCCCAATGCAACCCTCTTTGCAAACAATTGCAGACCTGTAAATATTTCATCCTCCAAATCAAAAATATAATCCACCTCTTTTTTAGGAATAACCAAAACATGGCCTTTTGCTACTGGAAAAATATCGAGAAAAGCCAAATATTTTTCATCCTCGGCAACTTTGTAAGCCGGAATATCTCCATTCACTATTTTAGTGAAAATAGTTGCCATTTGGTTATATTGAAATTTCAATAATTTCTAACGAAAGAACTCCTGACGGAATTTTAATCTCCACTAAGTCGCCAACTTTTTTTCCCATTAATCCTTTTGCAATTGGGGTTTCAACAGATATTTTGCCTTGTTTCACGTTTGCTTCACTTTCGGGAACCAACGTGTATTGCATGGTCGCATCGTTCTTTTTATTCTTAATTGTTACTTTATTAAGAATTTGAACTTGCGAAGTGTCAATTTTCGATTCGTCTAAAATACGCACATTGGCAAGTTTACCTTGAATAACTGCCATTTTTGCTTCCAACATTCCTTGCGCATCTTTTGCTGCATCGTATTCTGCATTTTCAGAAATATCGCCTTTCTCAATTGCTTCTCCAATTTGTTTCGAAATTGCCGGACGCTCCACTTTCATTAAATGGTCCAACGCTTCTCTCAGCTTTTTCAGCCCCTCTTTTGTTAAATATGTTACTTCGGACATTATAAAATCCTCCTAATTATCGGTTAATGTGTACAAAAAAATAGAAAGAATTCCAGATACCCAGAACTCTTTCTAACTGCAAAAATATATTTTTTCTTGGAAATTAAAATTATCTAGCTTAAAAAATGTTCTAAATGAAGCAATTAAGATACATTATTTATATTTTCTGTTTAATATTTCGCTATAAATAACTGCTTCCCGTAACGAAAAATCCTCTTTCACCTTAAATCTAGTTTTTATTCTCACAGATTCCGGTGTAACCTCATTTTCAATAACAGATTTTTTTTTGCGTATGGCACTAAGTTTTTGATATCCTGCTTCGGGAGAAATAATTGGCTCAGGAATCTCATCTTCAAAGTATTCAATTTCCTCTTCTTGTGTAGGAAAATCTGGTTCATTTTTAATTAAATCCCAAAAATTTTCGGGTTGTTTGGTAGGTGTTGTTCCGGCAGCTTCTTGTCTTTTCTTTTTGAATTGACCAAATATTCCGAATCCGGCAACCACCAATGTCAATATTATTACTATTAAATCATCCATGTTCTTATTACTTAGAATACAATAAAATATATACTTTTGAATTTTTAGTAAAAATAAGAAAAATGAGGCAGTTCGTTTTAAAATGTGGGAAATATTTTATTTTTTCTTTGTTTCTGATCTTGATGTCGGTTTCTTGCGATGAGATTCAAGACTCACAAGTTCCGAATGTACCTTTCTCATTTACCATCAATTTAAATATTGTAAACGAATTAACAATACCGGGTAATTCTGTGTTTTTCCCTATGGCAGGTTACGGAGGTGTAATAGTTTATTGCGAATTAGAAGATAGTTATTTCGCATACGATGCCACTTGCACGTACGAAGTTAACCAAACTTGTAAAGTTAAAAACGAGGGTGTTTTGGGAACTTGCTCTTGTTGCGAATCTGAGTTTTTTTTATTTGGCGGAGCATATCCTGCAAGCGGGCCGGCGGTAGCACCTCTTAAACTATACAACGTTTCGAAAGTTAATAGTTACACTTTGCGGATTTACAATAACTAAAAATGGGTTCCATTTCTGAAACCCATTTCAATATAATTATTCAACATTAATATCTGTAATGTTCCGCTTTATAAGGGCCTTCTTTTGCTACTCCCAAATAATCTGATTGCTCGGTAGTTAGAGTTGTTAGTTTTACTCCTAGTTGCTCTAAATGCAATCTGGCTACCTCTTCGTCTAATTTTTTCGATAAAGTAAAAACGCCAATTTCGTAATTGTTTTGCCACAAGTCAATTTGTGCTAAACTCTGGTTTGTAAACGAGTTACTCATTACAAACGATGGATGTCCGGTTGCACAACCCAAGTTTACTAAACGTCCTTCGGCAAGCAAGAAAATACTATGCCCATCTTCATATATATATTTATCAACTTGTGGCTTAATATTTTCTTTTTCAATTCCCGACCATTCTTCCAATTGTGCTACTTGAATTTCGTTATCGAAATGGCCAATGTTACAAACAATTGCCTGATCTTTCATTTTAGACATGTGATTTGCTGTAATTACATCTTTATTTCCGGTAGTTGTAACATAAATATTTCCTTCGCTTAAGGCATCTTCCATGGTTTTAACTTCAAATCCTTCCATGGCAGCTTGCAGAGCACAAATTGGATCAATTTCGGTTACAATTACACGAGCCCCGTAACTTCGCATAGAATGTGCGCAGCCTTTTCCAACATCTCCATACCAGGCAACTACTACAACTTTACCAGCAAGCATTACATCT
>DAOVTY010000060.1 GCA_030632865.1 Bacteroidota bacterium | reverse complement strand
GCAAATATTGTAGCCAACACTCCAGATACAATATTTAGGGAAGTTATGAAGTTTGGTATTTGTGCAATTATTTTTTTCATTATTTTTTCACCTGATTGATTTTTTGTAACACTTAAAATGTTGCTACCACAGTTTTTCCACCAACAGTTTTTTCATCCAATTCAACGTTAATTATTGTGCCAATTGGAAGAAAAAGATCGACTCTCGAACCAAAACGAATAAATCCATATTCATCGCCTTGTTCAATATTATCACCAGGATTTATATATGTACAAATACGGCGAGCTACGGTTCCGGCAATCTGACGAGATAAAACTTCTGTCCCATCTTTCATTTTAAAAACAGTTGAGCAACGCTCGTTTAATTCTGATGACTTTTCGACAAATGCTGGATAATATGCACCACGAATATGATTTAAAGATGAAATCTGACCACCAACTGGAGCACGATTTTGGTGTACATTTAATGGCGACATAAAAATAGAAACCTGAATTCGGTTATCTTTAAAATACTCCTTTTCAAACACCTCTTTTATAACTACGACTTTCCCATCGGCAGGAGCTAAAACATGCTTTGCATTACGATTTATATTGCGATTAGGTATTCTGAAAAAATAAACTACTAACCCCGCTATCACTAATGAAAGCGCCATTAGAAAGTAGAATATAATGAACTGCTTAAGAAAAATATAAATTATAGCATCTAACACAGCCAAAAAGAAAAATGCGATTGGTATAATTAATTTTCCTTCTTTATGAATAGTCATATCTTTAAAATTTATCGATTAAACTAAGCCAAACAAAAATAATAGGTATCGCAAATAATAAACTGTCGAAGCGGTCAAGCAATCCTCCATGTCCAGGCAAAATATTTCCCGAATCTTTAATACCAATTTCTCTTTTTATTTTCGATTCGAAAAAGTCGCCAATTGTTCCAAATATAACAGTTAGTAATGCAATTACTACCCAATTAAACATACTAAGTTCCTGAAAAAGAACAGCATTAACAAGTCCCATAATTACAGCAAAAATTGTCCCTCCTATTAATCCTTCCCACGATTTGGCGGGCGAAATTTTAGATGCAATTTTATGCTTTCCCAAAAGCGAACCAAAAACATAAGCCATGGAATCGTAAATCCAGATAATTAATAATATACCCACCATAATCCATGGATAAAAATTATTACTGCCCGATGTTTGAGCAAATACAATAAAATTCATTAAACTAAATGGGAGCGCAACATAAATTAATCCTAAAAGTGTAATGGCTCCATTTTTTAAAGCATTGCTTTTTGTTCTAAATAATTCGGCAATAAATATAAAGAAGAGAAATGGAACAGATACTAAAATTATAGAGTACGGAATAATATCTTTTGCTGCTAGAAAAAATAAAATGAAAAGCACCAAGCCTAAAATGAGTCCAAAACTTTTTTGAGGCGAAAATGTAGCTTTCTCCGATATTTTGTAGAATTCAGATTGAGTAAAAAACATAATAATCGCAAAAACCGAAGCAAAAATAAACGGGTGAATAATAATCCCTCCCAACATTATTGTAATATACGCGATGCCCGTTAAACTTCTTTTAAAAAGATCGTTCAATGTTTTAGTTCTTTAAGTATTTCAACTGCTTTTAACTCATCCACTTCGGCAACTAATACCGAAAACTCTCCAAACGACTGATATGCAGAATCGTGTTGATTGAGAACTACAGCTTTAATTCCTACATTCTCCAACATATCTTTTGCCATCGAAGCTTTGTATTCATGAACGGTCATAAAAACCTCTTTCCATCCTTTTTCCATGGTGCAAAGTTAAAAATTTTAAACATTATTTTTATGAATTTAAAAAAGGAATAAAAATTGCCACATAGTATCAGATTAAAAATTTTATTCTTCTTTATAATCTGAGAATATATGGCAATTCCTTAATTCTCCAAACAACAATTATTTAGTCAATTATTCTACTTTTCAGTATTATTATCTTCCGTTTTTTCTTCAATAGGCTTAATTACATCCTCAGCTTTTTCTTCTTCAATTTCAACAGGCTTACCATTCCCATTTTCCGAAATAATATGCTTTTTTTCCCATGGTCGCTTTCCAAAAATAACTTCCAAATCCTCACTAAAAATCACCTCTTTTTCCAACAGCAAATTTCCCAGTTTTGTATGTCCTTCAGAATTATCTTTTAAAATCTGATTAGCTCGTTTATATTGACTTTCGATTAACACTTTAACTTCATCATCAATCAATTCGGCAGTTTTTTCGCTGTATGGTTTTGTAAACGAATAGTCCGATTGCCCTGTTGAATCGTAGTAACTAATATTTCCAACTTTCTCGCTCATCCCAAAAATACTAACCATAGCATAAGCTTGCTTTGTAACTTTTTCCAAATCGTTTTGTGCTCCAGAAGATATTTTGTTGAAAATAATCTCTTCCGCAGCTCGTCCTCCAAGAGCAGAACACATTTCATCGAGCAGTTGATCCTTAGTCGTAATCGATCGTTCTTCTGGCAAATACCAGGCAGCTCCGAGAGCTTTTCCACGAGGTACAATCGTAACTTTTACAAGTGGGTGTGCATGTTCGAGCAACCAACTTATTGTGGCATGTCCTGCTTCATGAAACGCAATAGTTTTCTTTTCTGTTTGCGAGATAATTTTGTTTTTCTTTTCAAGTCCACCAATAATTCGGTCAACTGCATCCAAAAAATCTTGCTTACCAACAGACTCTTTACTTTTACGAGCTGCAATTAACGCAGATTCGTTACAAACATTGGCAATATCTGCCCCAGAAAAACCCGGAGTTTGTTTTGCCAGAAAATCAACTTTCACAGTTTCATCCAATTTAAGTGGGCGCAAATGAACATTAAAAATTTCGGCACGTTCATTTAAATCAGGCAGTTCAACATGTATCTGCCTGTCGAAACGGCCGGCACGCATTAACGCACGATCGAGAATATCTGCACGGTTAGTGGCAGCCAAAATAATTACTCCACTATTTGTGTCGAAACCATCCATTTCTGTAAGCAACTGGTTTAGTGTATTTTCGCGCTCGTCGTTGGAACCCATATTTGGATTTTTACCCCGTGCACGTCCAATGGCATCAATTTCATCGATAAAGATTATGCAGGGTGATTTCTCTTTTGCTTGTTTAAACAGATCTCGCACTCGCGATGCGCCAACTCCCACAAACATCTCAACAAAATCGGAACCCGACATTGAGAAAAATGGAACATTTGCCTCACCAGCCACTGCTTTCGCAAGCAATGTTTTACCCGTTCCGGGAGGACCAACAAGAAGTGCTCCTTTTGGAATTTTACCACCTAATTTGGTATATTTATCCGGAGTTTTCAGAAACTCAACAATCTCTTCAATCTCTTGTTTAGCTTCTGCCAGCCCGGCAATATCATTAAAATTTGTCGATACTTTTTGGTCTTTATCAAATACTTTTGCTTGCGATTTGCCAACATTAAAAATGCCACCGCCACCGCCACCGGCACCGCCTTTACTCATCCTTCTGAAAATCCACCACCACAATAATATTATTAATGCGAAAGGTCCGATTGTCCAAAGTATTTCGCCTGCCCAATTAGTTTCGTCTTTATATTCTGGGAGAATTTCATCAACTATTCCCTTTTGTGCTTCATTTAAGTTCCTTTCGAAAGATTCAACCGAGCCAATATTAAAGAAAAAATGTGGCCCCGTATTTGAACTAGGAGAATTTCCATTTAACTCCTGTTCATAATTTTTTATTCTATCTTTTTTAAGATAAATATTGGCCTTTTTATTATTAACAACTACGATTCGCTCAATATCGTTACTGGCAAGCATTGTAGATTTAACTTTGCTCCAATTTGTTTCAACCGGACCACGAGCATTCATCATATAAAACTGAACCGCAATAAATACTACGGCAACAATTCCATAAATCCAATAAGCATTGAATTTTGGAGGTTTTCCATCACCTTTTTTATTTTGATTAAACATCCCAAACGGATTCTCCGGTTTTTTTCGGCTATTTTTATTGTTGTTTTTATTTTCTGTCATTATAGTCGTCTAATTATCTTCTTCAATTTTTGTTATTTTTGCATCAGCCCAAAGCCCCTCTAAATTGTAAAACTTACGAGACTCTTCCTTAAAAACATGAACCATTACATCTCCATAATCGAGCAAAATCCATAAGGAGTTTTTATACCCGTCTCTGTGCCAGGCATGTTCTCCGGTTATCTCTTTAACAGTATCTTCAACCGAATGTGCAATTGAATCTACTTGCGTTGTCGATGTTCCGTGGCAAACAATAAAATAACCACATTCTGTATGTTGTATCGAGTTTAAATCAATAAGTGTAATATCTTTCCCCTTAATTCTCTGTATTCCTTCGAGAACTGCTTCTACTGTTTTATCTATAACTATTGCTTTTTTTTTCATAAATTATTTTTCCACTGCAAAGGTAATCTTTTTGTCCTATTCTTATTTTAACTACTTTGCTTTGTGCAATTTATTATTTTCGAATATATGTTGTAAAAATTGCGTTAAAATTACAAAACCAAAATTTTAATTAATAGTTTAAATAATTGGCCGTTTTTATGAATAAATTATCAAAAAAAATTATTGTTTTAAACGAGGTGGATTCTACCAACAATTATGCCAACCAACTGATTTTGTCGGAAGCGGCAGACGAGGGAACTGTTATTCTGACACAATTTCAGAAAAAGGGTAAAGGACAGCTGGGAAATAGCTGGGAAAGTGAGGCTGGAAAAAATATACTTGCAACTGTGATTTTATTTCCTCGGTTTTTAAATGCAGGAAAGCAATTCTTGATTTCAAAAATTGTAAGCTTAAGTTTGGTCGAATTTTTAAAAAATGAAACCGATGATGTTTCGATAAAATGGCCAAACGATATTTATGTTGGTAATAAAAAAATAGCTGGAATTTTAATCGAAAATTCAATAAAAGGAAATACATTATTTTCTTCGCTGTTAGGAATTGGGTTGAATTTGAATCAAACAAAATTCCTGTCTGATGCACCTAATCCTATCTCGCTTAAACAATTAACAGGTAAAGAATATGTTGTAGAAACAGTTGCATCCGAAATTTCAGAATCTATTTTGAAATGGTACAAAAAGATAAAAACTGGTGGTTTTAATAACATTGACTCTGAGTATTTTTCTCACCTTTTTAGAAATGGAGAGTGGGCAAAATATTCAAAAGATGGAAATGTTTTTGAAGCCAGAATAATTGGGGTTGGCAAATTTGGCCAACTTCAACTCGAAAATAGAGATGGAACTATTGATGATTTTATATTCAAGGAAGTTGAGTTTATGTTTTAATACTAAGAACTATTTTATTTGCTCAGTCAGTTTAAAGTCAGCTTCTGTTAAATCAGATCTATAGATAATTCGAACCGCCTCAATATCAGACCATTTATACTTGCAAAATCTTTACTAATAATTTTGATTGACCTAAGGATAAAAGTCTCAAATGTTTTATGACTTATGAGAATTTTAATTTGTTGAAAAAGTCAGATGTAACTAATTTTTATACCGCAGCCACTTAATCAACTCCTTAATATTTACCTTTTTACCATACATTAAAAGACCCACCCTATAAATTTTTGCAGCTGCAAAAATTGCACCCACAGTTGTTAAAACCAACAGAAACATTGACAGTAACAATTCCCATGTTGGAATTCCGTAAGGAACTCGGGCAAGCATTGCAACCGGCGAAGTAAAAGGTATTATCGAAGCCCAAAAAGCAACCGGGCCTTCTGGGTTTTTAGCAATTGGAAAAAGTAACATTATCGATAAAATTAACGGAAAAGTAACAGGAAGAACCATTTGTTGCGAATCCTCTTCGCTGTCAACCGCTGCACCAACAGCACCCAAAAGTGAACTATATAAAAGATAACCGGCTAAAAAGTAGAATACAAAAGCGAATAGAATTAGTGGCAGATTAAGGTTACCTATCATTTCCAGCACTTCCATTATTTGATTTTGGTCTGCAGCTTGTGCCATTGCAGGGTTCATTTGCTGCTGAGTCTCCATTATACTTTGCCCCATTTGCTGTGTTGTTTCAGGGCTAAAAACTCCTTGTACAACAACTAGCGTGGCAATACCAAGCACTATCCAAATTGCAACTTGTGTAAGTCCAACCAACGCTGTGCCTATTATTTTACCTGCCATTAATTCACTTGGTTTAACCGACGAAATTATAACCTCAATTATCCGACTTTTTTTCTCCTCCATTACACTACGCATAACCATTGCGCCGTACATAAACACGAAAAAGTAGATAATAAATCCCATCGCATAACTTGCAATAAATGCAATCATCGATGAGCTTTTTGTTATTTCACCCGACTCCGAAATTTTCAAGGTACTTAATCGTATTCGTGTTTTTGTATTGGCAAGTTGTTCATCCAAATCAGGTATTCCCGATTCATCAACAACTTTTTGCCGTTTGTCATTTTCGATAAACCTACTTAGTTTACGTTCTATTTGTTCTGTTAATTCAAAAGGCAACTGCTTGTCTGAAACTAACTGAGCAGAATTTGTGGAATAAATATTTTGTGGAATATATAAAAGAGCATAAAATTCACTCTCTTTCAAACCTTTCTTTAATTCGAGATATTTTTCATTCTCAACAAAATGATATTTAGTGTACCCCTCATCTTCAAATTCGCCTAAAAAAAGAGACGACTCGTCGAAAACTGCAATGGTACGCTCTTTTTTATCGTTGTGAATCGACAAGAATATAATTAACGCGAACATTCCAGCAAACAGAAACGGGACTAATAAAGTAAGTATTATAAATGATTTTTTCTTTACTCGTTTCAGATATTCATTTTTTAATATAAGTAGTGTATTATTCATTTTGTATATTCTTTTTCTTAATATTTACTCCAGTAAATTTTGTATTCATTTTTGCCTCAAAAAGCAAAAATACTGCTAAAACAAGTTTCCTGTAATTGTATTTTCACCGGGTTAAAACTCTATGTTAGTTATTGTTTATTCGACTCTTCAACTGCCTTAATAAAAACATCATTCATACTCGGAATAACTTCTTCGAAAGCAATTATTTCTGAAATAGGCATAATACTTTGTAGTAGTTCATTATTTGAGTTTCCGTTTAGATATTGAACTTTAATATGGTTCTCCTTTCCCGATTCAGAATGATCTATTACTTTAAACTTATTCCCCAACGCATGATTCATTTTTTCAAATTCGCCACGGTATATAATTTTATAAATATTCGATTTATATTTTTCACGAATATCATCAGTCGCACCATATTCAATTTTAACCGATTTATTTATTAGTGCAATATTATCGCAAAGTTCTTCAACCGAAGCCATGTTATGAGTCGAGAAGATGACAGTTGCTCCATCATCGCGGAGTTGTAATATTTCCTGTTTTATGAGGTTTGTATTAATTGGATCGAAACCGCTAAATGGCTCATCGAAAATAAGCAGTTTTGGTTTATGCACAACGGTAGTTATAAACTGAACTTTTTGTTGCATTCCCTTCGAGAGTTCTTCAACTTTTTTATTCCACCATGGCATTATTTCGAATTTCTCGAACCACTGTTTTAAGTTTCGGGTAGCCTCTTGTCTGCTTAATCCTTTTAACTGAGCCAAATAAATTGCTTGCTCTCCTATTTTCATTTTTTTGTACAGACCACGCTCTTCTGGCAAATAACCAATTTTGGAAATATCAGCACGAATAAGTTTTTTTCCATTCAAAAAAACCTCGCCACGGTCGGGTGCAGTAATCTGATTTATAATTCTGATTAGCGTAGTTTTACCTGCTCCGTTTGGTCCAAGCAAACCAAAAATACTTTGCTCTTTTACCGAAATACTTACATCAGTTAATGCTTGCGTGGCTGCAAAAACCTTATCTATATTTTTTGCTTCAAATAATTCCATTCAAATTCTTTTGGTTATGGGTATTAATATATTGTGCAAATTACATTTTTGGTTTTAATTATTCATTACGATAAAAAAAGAAAAGGTATTTTTATTTTGAAGTCAACCAATATCAGTGAATTAATAAAAGGGAAATCTCAGATTAAGACTTCCCTTTTATTAAACTATTTTTCAGACTTATTTTTTTATGACAAGTCTTTTATAACTATAAACGCCCTACGAAATTTTCATGGGATTATCCACTTTTGTTTTTAATAATGCTATATCCAATACATCTAAAACTGTTTTTACAAAGTGAAACTTCATACCTTTTAGGTATGCATCTTTTATCTCTTCGAGGTTCTTTTTATTTTGTTCAGAAATAACAATCTCTGTTATTCCGGCACGTTTTGCTGCAAGTATTTTCTCTTTAATTCCTCCCACTGGCAACACTTTACCGCGTAGAGTAATTTCGCCAGTCATTGCCAAATTCTTTTTTACTTTGCGCTGTGTAAATGCCGATGCTAGCGATGTAACCATTGTTACGCCGGCCGACGGACCATCTTTTGGAATTGCACCTTCCGGAACGTGAACATGAACATTCCAGTTTGCGAAAACTTCAGAATTAAGGCTTAAGTTTTCAGCATGAGATTTTAGATATTCGTGTGCCAGCATTGCTGACTCTTTCATAACATCACCCAAATTCCCAGTTAATGTTAGTCCACCTTTTCCTTTACTCAGACTGGTTTCAACATAAAGAATCTCTCCTCCAACTGCTGTCCAGGCAAGTCCAGTAACAACTCCTGCAAAATCATTACCTTGGTATCTTTCCTTCGAAAATTCAGAAACTCCCAAATATTCACGAATATCAGTTTTCGTAAGTTTCTTATTATAACTCTCTTCGAATGCAATTTTTTTCGCAATCCGACGTACCACTTTTGCAATTTTCTTATCCAGTTCGCGTACTCCCGACTCTCGTGAATAACCATCGATAATCATTTCGATTACATCTTTTGAAAATGAAACGTTCCCTTTTTTAAGTCCATGGTTTTCCAACTGTTTTGGGATGAGATGGCGTTTTGCAATTTCTATTTTCTCCTCTACAAGGTAGCCACTAACTTCAATCAGTTCTAAACGGTCGCGCAGTGCCGGAGCAATTGTACTAAGTGTATTTGCCGTTGCAATAAACATTACACGAGAAAGGTCGTAATCTTGCTCCACATAGTTATCATGAAACTCTGAGTTTTGCTCAGGATCTAAAACTTCTAACAACGCTGAAGCTGGGTCGCCATGAAAATGTTTTGATACCTTATCTATTTCATCTAACATAAAAACAGGGTTAGACGATTTTGCTTTTTTAATATTCTGAATAATTCGCCCCGGCATTGCACCAATGTAAGTTTTGCGGTGACCACGAATTTCAGATTCGTCGCTCAATCCACCCAAACTTACCCGTGCATAATTACGACCCAACGCTTTTGCAACCGATTTTCCCAACGAAGTTTTTCCAACTCCGGGAGGGCCATATAAACAGAGAATTGGCGATTTCATATCGTTTTTCAATTTCAACACTGCGAGGTGCTCCAAAATTCTCTCCTTCACTTTTTCCAATCCATAATGCTCTTCATCCAAAACTTTGGTGGCATTTTTTAAATCAAAATTATCTGGAGTATATTCATTCCAAGGTAAATCTAGCAAAGTCTGACAAAATGTAAATTGTACAGAATATTCGCCGGCGGCCGGGTTTAAACGAGCAAGTTTTTCAACTTCCTTATGAAAAAATTCAGCAACTTCTTTATTCCATTTTTTCTTTTTGGCTCTCTCTTTCAGTTCATTTATTTCCTGTTCAACTGGGTTGCCTCCAAGCTCATCTTGAATAGTTTTCATTTGCTGGTTCAACATAAATTCGCGTTGCTGCTTATCCATGTCGGTTTTTACTTTAGACTGAATATCATGTTTTAACTCCAGCATTTGCACCTCTTTTACCAAAAAACTAATTGCCTGAATACCGCGTTCTTTCAGCTCTTCTATCTCTAGCAACTTCTGTTTATCTTCAACACTTATATCGGTATTTGAACAAATAAAGTTGATGAGAAAAGTAGAGTTTTCGATATTCTTTACAGCAAAAGTTGCCTCGGGAGGAACATTTGCAGTGAATTGAGCAATTTTTATGGAGAGGTCTTTTAACGACCCAACAATGGCATTAAACTCATTATCGTTTTGTGAAGTAACATCAGTTAGCGGTTCTATTTTTGCTTTAAAATATGGCTCTTCCGAAATGAATTCTCGAATTGCATAACGCCTTTTCCCCTGAATAATTACCGAGGTAGAACCGTCGGGCATTTCCAGAATTTTTAAAATCTCGGCAACTGTCCCAATTGAATATAAATCTGCAGGTTTTGGCTTGTCAACAGTGTAATCTTTTTGTGCAATTGTACCTAAAAGTTTACTGCCTTTATTAACATCGCGTATAAGTTCTAACGACCTCTCTCTGCCAACAGTTATAGGCAAAACAACACCCGGGAAAAGAACTGTATTACGCAACGGAAGAATAGGAAGCACATCGGGTACTTCTATATTTTTTAAATCTTTATCGTCGCCATCGGCAATAATCGGAAGAAACTCCGATTCATTATCCAGTAACCCCGAGCCAAATATATTATGCAACGCTGTATTTCTAACTTTACCCATATTTTACTAATTTGTGACAATCTGGCGCAACCAGATAATTTTTATGACAAGCAGTAGGTTTTGCAATTGTTATGCCATTCAATCAAAATGTAAATTATTGCTTTTTGTTCATTTTTTCATGAAAAACTTCCGCCAAAATTACATATTCAGGCAAAAAAAAACATCCGCCAACCGACGAATGTTTCAATATCGTAACGAAAAAAAATTATTTTTTTCTGTTTTGCATATGTTTTCCGTAACGGTTCATGAATTTATCTACACGTCCGGCAGTATCAACCAATTTAACTTTACCAGTATAAAATGGGTGCGAAGTGTTAGAAATTTCAAGTTTGAATAACGGATATTCAACACCGTCAACAGTTTCTGTTTCTCTTGTATTTACAGTAGATTTGGTTAAAAAAGTATGCCCGTTAGACATATCTTTAAATGCAACTATTCTGTATTCTTTAGGATGTATTCCTTCTCTCATTATATTCTGTATTTATGTTGAATGGTTACATTTTAAAACTGCAATCCATTCTGTATTAATTAATAATCCTTTTTTATTCGGGCTGCAAAGATAAATATTGTTCTGTATAAACCAAAGAAGTAATTGTATTTTGTACTTAAAATTAACTAACTCTCTTTTTTGCAACTCTATTCGATAATCGGTGCACGTTTAAATGGTTTATTACGGTCGAAAAGATAACGCATAGTATAATGTGTTTTAGCTTTTTTACCTCCCACCGAATTGTACAATGAAATTATTTTTGGATTAAAATCGCCAGCCCAAGAAAGCTCAACATCAGTATATTGTGGCTTACTTTTCATAAATTCATTCTGATGCCAAAATATTGCCGAATCAATTCCGTAACGTTGATAATTCTCATCGATACCCATCAATAATATTCTAGTTCGATTTATTATCTTCCTCTTTTTGTAATAGAGAAATTTCGCGATTCCCCACAAATTTAATTTCCCATTTAGTTTTTGTAGAATCTGGTTGATGTCAGGAATCATCGCAAACATAGCAATTGGTTTGTTTTCATGATATGCAAACCATATCATTTCCGGGTCTATAATCATTTTCGAATCATAAATAAAATCATATAAATCATCGCGGTCTAGCGGTTTAAAATGTTCGTGCGACTTCCAGGCCGCTTCGTAAACCGTACAAATATCATCTATAAATTTATCTAATTCGCTAAAAGTAAGATGCTTAAAAGTATAATCAGGTTTTTTAGCCACCCACTTTGCAATTTTCCAAAAACGATCAAGAACAGGAGCAGAATAATCAACATGAAAAGAGTACTGTTCAAAATAGACTTTAAATCCGAACGTGCGGAAAAGCTTTTCGTAATATTTAAGATTGTACGGCATTCCGTAACCTTGTGGCATAAATCCATCTACCAGCAATCCCCAATTCATAAAATTCTCTCCAAAATTTATTGGGCCGTCCATGGCTTCCATTCCATTTTTTTTGTTCCAATCTACTGCAACATTAAAAAGCAAATTTGCTGCTTCTTGGTTGTCAATACACTCAAAAAATCCACATCCTCCGGTAGGTTGATCGTATGTTTTAGACAGACTAAAATTTATGAAAGCTGCAATTCGTCCAAGAAGTTTTCCGTTTTCATCAACCAAAACCCAACGAATTGCTTTTCCATTTTTAAAAGTTTTATTTTTTTTAGGATCAAAAATATTCTCGACCATTCCATGTATTGGAGACGCCCAATTTTGATCGTTCTTATAAAGAATATGTGGTATTTTATGAAATTGCTTTTTGCTCTTTTTATCGATAACTTCTATTAATTGCATACTATTTTTTGATTTAACGAATAGCAAATATACTCAATTAGGATAGGTTTTAGAGGAATTGGCAGCAGTTATTTTTATTCATAATCAAACAAAAAAACTGTACTGTAACAGGTTACTACAAAGTATTTTTAATGAAATTGCAGACAAAAAAAACAAACATAAAAACCGAAACTCTATTTGGTTTAAGCATGCAGTAACATGGAAGTAAAATAATTTTAATATTTTAAAAAAAATACTAAGAACTCACCTAATTTCGACTTGCCAATTTCGACAACAGCCGGAGTATTTCGAGATACAGCCAAATTAAAGTTACCATTAAACCAAACGCACCATACCACTCCATATATTTTGGGGCTCCGGCTGCTGAGGCTTTTTCTATAAAAGAAAAATCGAGTACTAAATTGAGTGCAGCAATTGCAACTACCACCAAACTAAACCCGATGCTTAAATAACTATTCCCGTGGAGAAAAGACATTGGTGCACCAAACATACTACCAATAAAACTCACAAAATAGATTATTGCAATACCGGCAGTGGCAGCAAAAATTCCCATTTTAAATTTTTCGGTAACTTTTATAATTCCCGAACGAAATAGAAATAACATTGTAAAAAATACTGCCAATGTTAAAGCCACAGCACGCATAACAATGCCAGGGTACATCGATTCAAAAATAGCAGACAAACCACCCAAGAGCAATCCTTCGAAAACCGCATAAATAGGAGCTGATATTCCTGAACTTTGTGGTCGGAAAATTGTAACTAAAGCCGTAATTAATCCTCCAATACCACCAACTGCCAACCACGGCAAAACCGCGGCAGTACCAGCTTCTGGATTAACTGCTATTGCATCAAAAAACTTACCCCAGGTATATACTGCAGCTGCAACAACCATTAACAACATTAATGCGGTTTTATTTATGGTTCCATTTACTGTCATCACATCAGAAGCCGAAGTATAATCTTTGCTAAATACCTGTTCTTTAAAAACAGGGTTCGAGGATTTTGTAATATTCATCATAACCAATTCAGTGCTTAAAGTTTCAAGTTTAAATATGAAACCGAGAGTTTGCAAAGAAACAATTTTCTTGCCACACCAATTAATATGACAGGTTTGCTGTTATGGAAGTATTTAATAGAAATAACTATTTTAAAGCGTATCAAGAACGTAGCCACTTGTCAACTCTTCGTATAACTCTTCTCCAAGTTTAGCTGAATTTTCCGAACTACTTCATTGTAAACATTTTGTTAAGTGTATTCTGCTTTCTTTTAAATATGTCGAGCGCGTTCCTAAAGCAATAATTGT
>DAOVTY010000049.1 GCA_030632865.1 Bacteroidota bacterium | reverse complement strand
TAATTTTCTATTTTTTTTCAGAAATCGTTTAACCGAGTCATCGTCAACCGAATTAGGCTTAGGAATTCCCTTATTAACTTTTAACCCTTCAAAATCGGGATTATTTTCTATATGATCATGTAAATATTTATCTGACATTCAGCTTCTATTTATTTAAAACTATAATTTATAATAGTATCAATAACTAATCGAAATGCACTTTAATAATTCTCCAATCTCGATTGAGAGAACTGGCACGCATGAAAATTACATATTCTAAGTAAATTTTCAACTCTTTTTAATGAATAAATTATGCATATTTAATAACCCGAGATTAAATTTTAATATTTACACAGACCTTTACCAAAGGGTTACACACAATGTTCTGTTAATAAAAACAACCTAAATAAAGCACCTGATATTACTATAAACCCTAATATTGTTCAACCTTATTTTTTACTCTTCAATTATTTCAAATATGCGAAGTCGGGGGTAGTATTCAAACTACCCTTTTTCTTTTTTTAACCAGATTGTAATTATACACCGCCTTGCCTGATTAATTTCGATTAATTTATGTTGAAGTATAACTTATCTGCCCTGCCGCAACTTCAATAGTAAAAATACTACTGATTTGTTTTAGCCTGATTATAAATTTATTTTTGCCACGAGCTTCAACCAATTCTCCCTTCAACCCAATCATTGGTCCTTCAATAATTTCTACTTTTTTACCAAGCTTAAAACTTTCTTGCGATACTGAAACTTCAAAATCGTTTTGTTGTAACATCTGTTTCAAAGAATTTATTTGCTGTTCGGGAATTACGGCAGCTTTTCCTTCGAAAGTAACATAACAAACTACATTGTTTATTTGCAAAACTTTATCATACTCTTTTCTCAAAATATTTACAAAACAATAACCCGACATTAATGGCACCTCAACCCACTTTTTACGATCTTTCCATTGGCGTAATTTTTTCTGTATAGGAAGGAAACATTCAATGTTATTAATAGTAAGTTCTTCGCGCACTTTTTTTTCTGCACGCGAGCGAGTATAAACTACACACCATTTTTTTTGATCTATATTATTTTGCAAAACCATAAAAACAAGCTTTTCTGTATTTAATGAAGTTATTAAAGAACAAGTCAAAAGTAACTATTTATGTCAAATTATGATACGTTTTTTTAGTGTAGTTTTTTTGTAGATTTGCAGCCATAAAAAGAGAAACTCGATGTATCTCTTTATGTTTTATTATTTAGTTTTTGAAATTGAAAAGATAAAAATATAGTAGTTCGTTTTTAATATGGATTTTAAAAAACTCAATATATTTAAATTTATTATTCCACTTTTTATTCTGAATGTGATTTTTACTGGCAATGCAGTTTCGCAAGCAACCGGATCGTTGTTTATGTTTCAAGATAATTTTCACTCACAGATATTAAATCCTTCGTACATGCGAAACGATGATGCAATTGTAATTTCTATTGTAGGTTTAGCGGGTACAACTGTTGGAAATAGCGGAAACTTTAAAATATCTGATCTAATTGTTGATGATCAATCGGGTAACAAAACAGTTAATTTCGAAAATTTTTACGCGAATGGGAATTCTGAAAATTCTGTAGTAGATTGGTCGTCACTTCCTGCTGTATTTATTGGCATACCACTTTCAAAAGGAAGACTAACTATTTATCTGAAAGAGGATGTAGAGTCGTCGTTAAAATTTAATTTGACTACTCAAGAGTTTTCAAATTTTGGAAATATTACAAGCTATAATGCAGATAATGTAAACTATTCAGGAATTGGTTACCGCGAATTAGCTGTTGGTTATGCCGGTAAAATAAACGATAAAATAAGTATCGGAATTAGAGGAAAAATTTTATTTGGTGCCGCTTTTATGGATACAGATAATTGGAATTATGGCGTTAATTTAAATAAATACGATGACAATTTAGAATTAACACATAAAGGAATAGGCAGACTTGTATTGCCAATTACCACTAAATTAGATGATAATAAGATGGTTAGAAGTATGGAAAGTGAAAATACTATAGGAAAGTATTTTAGTTCATTTCATAATCCGGGATTGGGAATAGATTTGGGAGCAACCATTAATTTAAGCGATAAAAGTTGGTTATCGGTTAGTGCAACAGATTTGGGAGCTATTTGGTTTCGACATAATACTATGACTATTGAGCAGAATTCTAGCCACATCTTTGCAGAAACTGAGATTCAAGAATATACAGAGGACAACGGTTATGGAGAGTTTTTTGATCCCTATAATTTGATAATAAATTCCAAAGATAATCTATCGCATCTTTACAGGCCTGTTGTAGATACTGCAAGTTTTATACAAGGAATAGTCCCTAAAACTTCAATCCATTATCAGTATATTTTGTCCGACATATTATCTATGGGTGTTACTAATCAAATTGCATTTTACAAAAAAAATATTTTAAACATACTTTCTTTTAGTGCACTGCAAAAAATAGGTGATTTTTCTATTTTCGAGAATATTAATTTGTACAGAGCAAATACAATTACAGTTGGCGGAGGAATTCAATACGAAGGAAGATTTGGACAATTATTTGCCTCCACCGATAATTTACTTGCAGTTGTTCAACCAATGCGAAATGAGTCTTTCTCTTTTTCCGTAGGAATTAGTTTATTATTAAATAAACCTGAGGAGAAGAAAAATTCAGATGGAAAATTTTCGCCTCATTTTCCTTTCTATAAAAATAATAATTAGGAAAATTAGAATAATTCATTCTTTTATATTCTCTTTTTATAACTTGTCGCATCACTAATATTAATTTAATATGGCAGTACTTCAGTTCGATAAAATTCCTTACGAAAAAGTAAAAGAGGGTTTACAAAGAAAAATTATTCGCACAAATAATTTAATGACGGTTTTAATTGATTTCAGCAACGGACCATGGGAAGAGCCGGAACCGCCACATTCGCATCCTCACCAACAAACTTCGTATGTGGCAAGTGGAGAAGTAATTTTTTATTGCGAAGGAGAGAAAGATCAACACTTAAAAGCCGGAGATATGTTTGCTGTTCAACCCGATAAAAAACATACCATAAAATTACTTACTAAAAATGTGCGGTTAGTTGATAGCTTCTATCCCATCAGAGAAGATTTTTTGTAAATGAGAGTAATTTCTGGAAAGCACTACAAATACGACTGTTGGAGATGATGAAGCTAATAAGCTTTTTATACGTTAGATTAGAAAACCTTACACCGTTTAATTAATCTATTTAAAAAAGCTAGTTTAAAAATTATAAACCATGGTTAGCCCTTTTTGTTTTCCCACTGAAAATGGGAAAATATCGAAGTTTCTAATATGTTCGCTATCCCATTTATAAAGGTGTGTAAGATATACCAGTTCGGTTGATAAAATTCCAATTCCGGCACCGGCAACGACATCCGAAATCCAATGAGCATTTTTTGCCACACGCATTACTCCAACAGCCGCAGCACAACTATATGCTCCAACACTATACCATGCACTTAATTCGCCATACTCTTTGTGCATAAAATGAGCCATGGCAAAAGTAAATGAAGTGTGTCCAGATGGAAATGAACGAGCATCTCCATTTGGGCGTGTTTCGTCTGCCCAGTTTTTTAAACTGTTAACTATTAAATCATTAAGCAGAAAACTTTTAATAGCAATTGCAGTTCGATTACCAAAATTATTTTCCCCTTTAATTCCAAAAGCATTTAGCGTATAAACTGCCACAATTGGAGCAAACTGTATATAATCGTCAACATCGCCTGAATATGCAAAATTATATTGTACCCAATCCTGAAAGTTCTCTTTTGCATTGGTAGAAAAATGCAAGGCCGTTCCTGCCGAAATTAATATCGCAGGTGCGATATACGGTTTTAATCCTCGTTTTTTATCGGCATATCTAAAATTTAGCTGATGAATAGAATCGTTGTGAAAGGCAACATTAGAGCTAACAAAATAGTTCTCTTTTGCAATTTCTAAATTTCTAAATTTAACCGTTTTCTCAGGTTCGTTTGCCTGCGAAAAGTATCCATGAAATAGAATTCCATAAATAATAAATAGTATCCCGAAAACTGTTTTACATCTCATCGGCATAAAAATAGGAATTCCCTATTGAAAAATCGATATATTCGCTTTCAGAAGATATTTTTTTTATGAAACGAGCATCCGTCAGCTGACGGACAAAGCAGGAAAATCATTTACGCGAGTTACATTGAATACCTTTGAAATAAACAATATTATGAGATGAAATCCAAGTCTGAACAAATTCCAATTTACAGCCTTAGCAGCTTTAGTTCGCCAGAGCGCAACAGTCAACTATTTCAGGTTGAAGTGTTTGATGCGAACCGGCATTTTAGTGTAAAATACCCGCACCGGCATGATTTTTTTGAAGTACTTTATCTATCTAAAGGTTCTGGATTTCATGTTATAGATGGAAACAAATACGAAATTGAACCACCTTCTGTTTTTTTCATGTCGCCGGGGCAAGCACATAAATTAGAGTTATCGAATGATATTGAGGGATACATTTTTATTTTTACAGCTGAGTTTTATCTAATAAATAAAAGCAACCAAAACAGATTAATCGAGTTCCCATTCTTTTTTACAATCCAACAAGATAATCCTCCTTTAAAACTAAGTAACAAAAAAGATATTCTGTTTCTGGAAAGTTTATTTGAAAAAGGAATTTCGGAAATTAAAAATGGTGCTCCCTACTCCATCGAATTGCTAAAATCAATTCTCGATTTAATTTTAACTTCAAGTTCTGCTCTTTATAAAACAGATGAAAATACTTTGAACAAAGGGAAAGGACATATTGTAGTTAAAAAGTTTTTTCAGCTGGTTGAAGAGAATTATCTAGATAATCTGCAAGTAACAGAGTATGCTGATAAATTGGCAATTACACCAAATCATTTAACTCAAACGGTAACTCAACTCACCGGAAAAACCTCATCGCAAATAATTAAATCGAAACAAATTCTCGAAATTAAACGGTTACTAGCACACACTAATTTAAGTGTTACTGAAATTGCAACACATTTAAATTTTACAGACCAGAGCTATTTTGCCAAGTTTTTTAAACGCGAAACCGGGATTTCTCCTTTGCAATACAGAACAAAGTCGTTAACCTAATCTTGCAAATTAGCTATTTCAATATCGTGTTAAACATTTGAGAATTAACTCAATCATTAAAACATTGTTTATTAGGATATGATTAAATCCATGATATTTACCTAAAATTCATGATTTTTTACATCACATTATAAATTATATTTTATTGCTTTGCAGTTATTAAGACTTAAACTACGCTAAGTAGGATATAAGACATTAAGAAGTAAAAATTTATAAAACAATATTAATAATTAAAAAATAGAAAAATGGCAAATTATTTCAATTCACTTCCGTTGCGTCTTCAATTAGAACAATTAGGAAAATGCGATTTTATGGATGAATCAGAATTCGTAGATGGGGTAAAAAAATTAGAGGGTAAAAAAATTGTAATTCTTGGTTGTGGAGCTCAAGGGCTAGCACAAGGTTTAAATATACACGATAGCGGACTGGATATTTCTTATGCAATCCGTCAGATAGAAATTGATGAGAAACAAATCTCGTATCAAAATGCTGTTAACAATAAATTCGAAGTAGGTACTTTCGAAGAGTTGCTACCAACAGCCGATTTAGTTTTAAATCTTACTCCCGACAAATACCACACACCAGTTGTAAATGCTGCAGTTCCGTTAATGAAAAAAGGTGCATGTTTATCTTATTCTCACGGCTTTAATATTGTTGAGGAGGGAATGCAAATCAGAAAAGATATTACCGTAATTATGGTTGCTCCAAAATCTCCGGCATCAGAAGTTAGAGCAGAGTTTTTACGCGGATTTGGTGTACCTACATTAATTGCAGTTCATCGAGAGAACGACCCAAATGGAGACGGTTTAGATATTGCAAAAGCTTATTGTGTTGGAACAGGTGGTCATAAAGCGGGTGTGCTACACTCATCGTTTGTTGCCGAAGTTAAGTCTGATTTAATGGGCGAGCAAACTATTCTTTGTGGTGTGTTGCAAACTGGTTCAATTCTTTGTTTCGATAAAATGATTGAAAAAGGAATTAATGCAGGTTACGCTTCAAAATTGGTTCAGTATGGATGGGAGACAACTACAGAAGCTCTGAAATTAGGTGGAATTACTCACATGATGGACAGGCTTTCGAACCCAGCAAAAATTAAAGCTTTTAAATTGGCTGATGAATTAAAAACAATTATGCGTCCGTTATTCGAACACCACATGGACGATATTATGGACGGCACATTCTCTTCTACTATGATGGAAGATTGGGCTGACAGTGATAAAAACCTACTTGAGTGGCGCGCTGCAACCGGCGAAACAGCTTTCGAAAAAACTCCAGCAGGTGCTATGGAAATTAGCGAGCAAGAGTATTTCGACAATGGAGTATTAATGATTGCTTTTGTAAAAGCTGGTGTTGAATTGGCTTTTGATGTAATGGGTGAAGCAGGAATTAAAGAGGAGTCGGCATACTACGAATCGTTGCACGAAACTCCATTAATTGCAAATACTATTGCTCGTAAAAAACTATTCGAGATGAACCGCGTAATTTCAGATACTGCAGAATACGGATGCTATCTATTCGATCATGCTTGCAAACCTTTGTTGGCCGATTTTATGGGTAAAATTGATACCAATGTAATTGGTAAATCATTCGACGCTGGAAAAGATGGACACGTTGACAATCAGGAATTAATTGAAATTAACGATGATATTCGTTATAGCGACGTTGAAATTATTGGTGCTGAATTGCGCGAAGCAATGGAAGCAATGGAAGCAATAATCTAAAAACTTTTAAATATCTCAATAAAAAATGGCTTTATCGTGAGATAAAGCCATTTTTTTGTTTGATTTAAATTCAATAAACTACTTGAATTTGATTGGCTTAAATATTTTTTATTTACTTATTCTGGCTGTCTAAAAAAATATCTCTCTCTTTCAAAAATTCAGAAAGACGCTCGATTGGATCGCGTGTTAAAGCAACTCGCCCAGAACGAATAAACTGCATAACTTTAAATTGATTTAACTCCTCGAAAAGAGCCTGAGTTTCATCTTTATGTCCGGTTTTTTCAATAATTACAAATTCTCGTGTAATCTCTAAAATACGAGCCCCCGCTTTACGAACCATTTTTTCTACAGTATCGCTATCGTACAGAGACTCTGTACGAACTTTATAAAGCGCAATTTCCTGATAAATCATCTCGTCGTTTGTATGATAAAAAGCTTTCAATACATCAATTTGTTTATCAATTTGACCAACCATTTTCATAACTTGATCTCTAGTCTCTGCTATTACAATTGTAAACTTAAAAATTCCTTTAATTGCTGATTCTGAAACTGTTAAACTTTCGATATTAACTTTTCTACGTGTAAAAATAATAGTTATACGAGAGAGTAATCCTATGTGATTTTCCGAATAAACTGTAATAATATATTCTTGTTTCATTTTTAATTATATTTAGTTATTTAAATTTTCAATCTCCATTTTTTTAAGGACATAACAACTACCTTATTTCTTTTTTGAACTCTGAGCTTTATTCCTTACGCCTCAAGCATCACATCAGAAACCGATGCTCCTGCCGGAATCATTGGAAATACGTTATCCTCTTTTTCAATTGTAACTTCCAAAACATAAGGACCGTCGTGGTCTATCATTTTTTGCATTGCTGCATCCAGGTCTTCACGTTTACTCACTTTATTACCTTCAATTCCATAACCTTTTGCAATCATAATAAAATCGGGATTATGCAACTTTGTAAATGAGTATCTCTTCTCGAAAAAAAGCTGTTGCCACTGGCGTACCATTCCCAGAAAGTTATTATTTAGGATAATAATTTTTATTGGCAATTTATTCTGCTCAATTGTTCCTAATTCCTGAATTGTCATTTGAAAACCACCATCACCACTTACTGAAAATACTGTTCGATCTGGTTGTCCCATTTGTGCTCCCATACTTGCTGGCAATCCAAACCCCATCGTTCCCAAACCTCCCGATGAAACATGACTTCGTGAATGTTTAAATTTAAAATACCGAGCATTTATCATTTGGTGCTGACCTACGTCGGAAACTAAAATTGCCTCGTGATTAGTTTTTTCAGATGCCATGCGAACAATTTCGCCCATGGTTAAACCTGGTTTTGTAGGGTGAATATCTTTTTCTATTACTTTTTCAAATTCAATATCATCACACTTTTTGAACTCTTTTATCCATGCATCGTGCGAATTTTCTTTCACCCTCTCGGTAAGTAACTGCAACGATTTTTTCGAGTTTCCTAAAATTGCAACATCCGCTTTAACTATTTTATTAATCTCTGCAGGGTCAATTTCAAGATGAATAATTTTAGCTTTTTTTGCATACGTACTAACTTTTCCTGTTACCCGGTCATCAAAACGCATACCTACCGCAATAATAACATCAGCTTCGTTTGTAAGCAAGTTAGGGCCATAATTTCCATGCATTCCTAACATCCCTACATTTAATGGGTGCTCGGTTGGCAATGCTGAAAGTCCGAGTAGAGTCCATGCTGCCGGAATACCAGTTTTTTCGATAAATTCTTTCAATTCATTCTCTGCACTTCCTATAATTACACCTTGTCCAAGTAACAAAAGTGGTTTTTTTGCCTCATCAATAATCTGTACTGCCTCTTTAACATGCGTAATATCAACTGGTAACTCGGGAACATAACTACGAATTTTTGTGCACTTTTCATACTTCCAATCCAACATTGCAATTTGTGCATCTTTTGTAATGTCTAATAGCACTGGCCCAGGCCGACCAGTTTTAGCAATATAAAATGCTTTTGCAACCGCCTCGGGAATTTCTTCTGGTTTTGTAACCTGATAACTCCACTTTGTAATTGGCATTGTAATACCAATTAAATCCGACTCTTGAAATGCGTCGGTACCAAGCAATGACGATCCAACCTGACCTGTAAAACATACCATTGGAATAGAATCTAACATAGCATTTGCAATACCAGTAACCAGGTTTGTTGCACCCGGCCCTGAAGTTGCAAAGCATACTCCCGGCTTTCCTGTAACTCTTGCATATCCATCGGCAGCATGTACCAATCCTTGCTCGTGCCTTGTTAATATATGTTTGATTTTATCGCTATAATCATACAACGAATCGTAAATAGGAATCATCGCTCCTCCCGGATAACCAAATATAATATCAACACCTTCCTCTATCAACGAAAGGATTACTGCTTCTGATCCTGGAATTCTTTTGTTTGTCATATTTTTTGTTTTAGTTATAAGCTTGACCCGAGTGCTTTTAGCTTTGGGCTTCTGCTATAATCTGTTTAATATTTTTTATTCTTATCTGGAAACTACCACTGTCAACTTTCTTTAGTCTATCTCTCGTACTGCGCCTTTATCTGCCGAAGATACCAAACTTGCATAAGCTTTAAGTGCTTTCGAAATATTACGTACTCTACCCAAAGGCATAAATGCGTCTTTCCCCTTTAATTCTTCAGCTTTTCTTCGCGCTGCAATTTCTTCATCAGACACCAGAAGATTTATTGAACGATTTATAATATCAATTTCTATTTTATCGTTATCCTGAATAAGACCTATTGCACCACCACCTGCAGCTTCTGGCGAAACGTGCCCAATCGAGAGTCCTGAAGTTCCTCCAGAAAATCTGCCATCGGTAATTAATGCGCAATCTTTATCTAATTGCATAGACTTTAAATACGAAGTTGGGTAAAGCATCTCTTGCATTCCCGGGCCACCTTTTGGTCCTTCGTAACGAATTACAATAACATCACCTTTTTGAATTCCATCGCCTAAAATCCCATTTACGGCATCATCCTGAGAATTAAAAACCTTAGCTGATCCTGTAAATTTAAAAATAGAAGGATCAACTCCTGCAGTTTTTACAATGCAACCATTTTCTGCAATATTTCCGTATAGAATAGCCAATCCTCCATCTTTGCTGTATGCATTTTCAAAATCGCGAATACAACCTTTTTCGCGGTCATTATCCAACTCTTTATAGTAAAACTCCTGCGAACCTAAAACAAGATTTCGAGATCCGTCACCAGGAGATGAAAGGAAACGTTTTTTAGCATCTTCAGAAATAGATTCTTTCATAATATCAAATTCAGAAATTGCCTCTTTTAGTGTTCTACCATCAATTCTTTTAACAGATGTTTCCATTAATCCGGCACGATCTAATTCAGCTAAAATGGCAAGAATTCCTCCGGCACGATTTACATCTTGAACATGGTAATGCGAACTCGGCGCAACTTTACAAAGATTTGGTGTAATTCGCGAAAGTTTATCTATGTCTTCCATTGTAAACTCAACTTCTGCCTCGTGTGCAATTGCCAGTAAGTGCAGAACGGTATTTGTAGAGCCTCCCATTGCAATATCAAGTTTCATTGCATTCATAAAAGAATCGCGGGTTGCAATACTTCTAGGTAAAACAGAGTCATCACCTTCGAAATAGTAAGCTTTTGTAGCAGAAACAATTTTCTCAACCGCCTCTTCAAAAAGCTTTATTCTATTAGCATGAGTTGCTACAATTGTTCCGTTGCCCGGCAAGGCCACGCCAATTGCTTCTGCCAAACAATTCATAGAATTAGCAGTAAACATACCTGAGCAAGATCCACAAGTTGGGCAAGCATTTTCTTCAACAATTGCAAGTTGAGCGTCAGAAACAGAGCTGTCAGCTGCCATTACCATTGCATCAACCAAATCGTATGCTTTATTATCTATTTCTCCTGCCTCCATCGGACCACCCGAAACAAATACTGCCGGAATATTTAATCGCATTGCAGCCATCATCATTCCCGGTGTAATCTTATCGCAATTCGAAATACAGATCATCGCATCAACCTTATGACCATTACACATATATTCAACACTATCGGCAATTACATCGCGCGATGGAAGTGAATATAACATACCGTCGTGTCCCATTGCAATTCCATCGTCGATAGCAATTGTATTAAACTCGGCAGCAAAAAAACCATGTTTCTCTACCAAGCCTTTTAAATATTGCCCAATATTATGTAAATGAGCATGCCCAGGAACAAATTGTGTAAACGAATTTACAATGGCAATTACAGGCTTTCCGAATTGTTCTTCTTTCATTCCGTTTGCCCGCCAAAGACTTCTGGCTCCTGCCATTCTTCTACCTTGTGTTGTTTGATCGCTGCGTAATTTATTTTGCATATATCAATATTTATTATTCATTAAAAAAGCCCTTCTCATTTTTTCGAGAAAGGCTTATAAATATCGTTTAATCTATAGTATACTCTAACCTTTCTCAGATAATCTAAGAATGACAACTAGAAGGACCAGAATATTTACAGATAAAATTTTCATTATTATTTTTTGTTGATGGCAAATGTAAAAATTAATTTGAAAAACAAAAACGATTTGAAAGTAATTAAATGATTATTCTAAAAAATTTAAACTAGAACGGACGAAATTGTTTGAATTGTTAAAAATTAATTTCACCAACTCTGTTGCAGAGATAATTCTCAATTTTACTAAACTCAATTTTATAAACCTAAAACATCACTTATTCCTTTCATCGCATTTACAGAAAGTTCTGCAAATTCATTTATTGGAATACCAATTTTTTCGCACTCTAAAATATTTTCTCGATTTACAGAGGCTGCAAAAGCTTTTTGCTTCATTCGTTTGGTTACTGACTTTGTTTTAATACTTGCAATTTTTTTATCGGGATAAACAAGTGTTGTTGCAGTTATTAGCCCGGTAATAGTTTCTCCGGCCGCCAGTGCATGCTGAAAAACTGTAGTTCGCTCCAATCCGGTTGCAATTTCGTTATGCATTACAATTGCATCAAGCATATCATCGGTAATTTTTCCATTAAGAATTTTGGATGCAGCCGGACCATGTGTTTTTGGGTCGGCATTTGTAATTTCCACATCAACATCGTGCAGTAATCCTGCAATTCCCCATTCATCTTCATTTTGATTTAAATGTGTAGCAATTGCCCGAAGAACAGCTTCTGATGCATAAGAATGTTTCAACATATTTTCCGTTTTCACATTCTCTTGCAATAATATAATTGCAGCCTCTCTTGAAATCATAGTTTATAAATTTTAATGAAAACTAAAATTAGTAATTACAGCATAAAGTTTATAATAGTCAGTATTTTTTTCAAAAAAAATTAACTTTGCCTTTAATAATCAGGCACGTTATGTACGAAATTGAAAGAAAGTTTTTAGTTGACCACAGTAAATGGAATCCCAAAGATATTGGCAAAAAAATGAAACAGGGATATTTGTCGGTTGTACCAGAGCGAACAGTGAGAATTCGGATTACGGATGAAGAAGCTTATCTTACTATTAAAGGTAAATCGGTTGGAATAAAACGTACAGAATTTGAATATAAAATCCCAATAAAAGAGGCTGAAGAATTAATGAAAATGTGTTTAGATTATCCGATTGAGAAAACTCGTTATTTTGAAAAAAGAGATGATGTTGTTTGGGAAATAGATATTTTTGAAGGTAAAAACAAGGGATTGATTCTTGCCGAAGTTGAATTAAAAAACGAAACTCAATATATTAACTTACCTCCGTGGATTGAAAAAGAGGTAAGTGAAGACTATCGTTATTTTAACTCATGGTTATCGCAAAATCCTTTTTCTAAATGGGAATAAATTATTTGTCAAATATCTCATTAACTGCATCCAGTGCCTGACTGGTTTCAGAATAGTTAAGTTTATAGAATGGCGTGCGTTCAACCCAGTTAAAAAAACTGGTTACAATTTCGGGTTTCGGATTTACCCAAGTCTCTTTAAGCAGTAATTGTAATGCCTCTTTTTTATCAACCTCCTCAAAAACATATTTATCAGTTTTGCTGAATTTAACAAAAACAAAAGCTTCAACCGGCGTACCTTTTTCCGACTCGTCGAAAATATTAAAAACCGTAATATATTTAACCGATTTACCTATAAATGTTGTTTTAGTTTCATTAGTTAACAGTTCAGGATAATACTCTGACAATACCTTTATCGAACCTTCTTTTATTGAAATAGCAGCAGGAAAGGCAAAAGCATTTCCTGCATCGTCGGTGGCAATAAAATCATCTGACAAGTAACCGAACCCTTTGGCTTTTAGAATGGCAGAAATTGTGCTTTTCCCACTTCCGGCTGCTGCCGAGAATAAAATAGCCCGATTATTTGAGATAATTCCTGATGCATGCAACATACTCATCCAATCGTTATAACCTCTATTATACAAAATACTGTACATTAATTGTCTCACTCCGCCTGTAAAATACTCAACTTTATCAGTACTAAAAGCTTCCACAATTTTTCCATTATATTTTGCCACAAGCAAATCATCCTTCTCGAAACACTCTACAATATGTGCTGAATTAGCCTGTATATTAGTTACTAAATGTGCTATTAAAGGATGAATAGCAAATTTAAGATATTCGCTGCCATAATAAACTGCAATTTGTTTTTTCCCAATTTTATAATTTACTAAAGGCAAAAAAGAGTCTGCTTGAATATTATCTGATAATAACGATTTACTGGAAATATCATCTAAGTTATCAGGATTACCATAATATTGAATATGCTCAATTATCTCATCTACAAATTGAGAAATATTCCCCTCTAAATGACCGTATTTTTGTTCACAAACTTCGGTTATTTTTTCAGTTTCAACTCCATCAGAAAAAAGCTGAAAAACATTAAATGCCGGTTCTTCTAGAAGTAGAAACGATTTTGATTGTTGAAACCAAATAGCATTTGTATTTCCAAATTTTTTGATTACTGTTTTATGTTCATTCATAACTTACAAATACACTAGTCGCAAAAATATAAAAAATGGATAATTTTTAGTGTTCTGCTCTCAAAAAAGGCTTCAGATAAATAATTTGCCAAAAGCACTGATATTCAGCCCACAATCGAATTTATTAAAAATAGATAAAATCACTAATTAATGTACAAATCTAAAACTGGAAATAGATAAAAGGCTGCATTTCGGAAGAGATTGATTGATAAACAAAGATTACAACAACAGCCGCAATCACAGCTTTTATCCAAAATGGCGTTCCGATAAACCAATTTTTAATTTTCTCTTTCCAACTTTCGCTAAGCCAATGAATAGTGAACCCAAAAAGCATTACCATAAATACCCATTTGTACGCCACAACAATTTCTGGAATAAGTGTAAAATTAAAATCTGTTCCAATTTGGTGCATCATTCCATTAACAACTTCCATAGATTCCGAACGGAAAAAAATACGTGTAAAGGTGATAAAACTAAAAGTAATGGCAATTTTCCAAACATTAGTTACCCAACTATTTTTAGTTTCCCACGGACTTATTTTTCGCCAAAACTTATAAACTATTAACCCAATACCATTTAAACCTCCCCATATAATAAATTGCCACGATGCGCCGTGCCACAAACCTCCCAGAAGCATGGTCAGCATTAAATTTATGTTGGTATCTATACCACGTTTTATTCCGGGCGAAATACGAACTGCAATGGCAAATAAAACTATTATGCCAGCAAAAACAGGAACTAAAATTAATTTACCCGACAGTAAAACTATTATACTTAAAATAACACTTAAACTTAAATAACTAAACACCGAACCACCACGGTTTCCTCCAATTTGAATATAAAGATAATCTTTCAGCCACGACGAAAGTGACATGTGCCAGCGTTTCCAAAAATCGCCAACATTTTTTGCTTTG
>DAOVTY010000267.1 GCA_030632865.1 Bacteroidota bacterium | reverse complement strand
TGAATTAAATTATAACTCCACATTATCTCACCGGTGCCGGGTTCCACAGAAATTATATTTTCAGAAGTTTGAACAATAATGAAATTTTTCTCATTATGGCGAATCAAAACCGGTGAAGCGTATGATTTTGCACCCCCCAGACTTTTCGTTTTCCACAATAACGTACCATCGTTTTTATCTAATGCAATTAATGTATTCTGCTCGCCACCAGTTGTATAAAGCACCGAATTCCCAACAATTAAAGGTGATTCTGCATCTCCATGTTTAAATATTACTCCCTCGTAGGTTTTACTAACATTTACCTGCCACACAATTTCTCCCGATTTGGAATCAATGCAATTAAGTCGCCCCGTTCCGCTTATAACAAATAATTTTCCATTTTCGTATGTTGGTGTACTTCTGCTATCGACGTACGTATTTGTCCACGAACGTCCGTATGGTGTTTCCCACAACATTTCGCCTTTTAAATTATAAGCCGAAAGAATATCTATAGTATCTTCTTTAATCCCTGATATAAATATCTCATATCCATTAAAAACCGGTTGTGAAAAACCTTTTCCAACGCCTTCAATTTTAAGGAATAGTTCTGGCCCAGTTTCTGGCCACTCTTTAAGTAATCCTGTTTCGTTGTATATACCCGATCTACCAACACCCCTGAATTCGACAAGTTGCTGAGAAAAAACGGTTGTGGAGATTGATAAAAACAATATGATGGAGAAAAATTTCATAATCTATTTAATTTTAGCATGACTCTACGGAAACGTATATTGCACAAATGTACAATATAACAAATTTATTATTCCTTTATATTATAAACCATTAACACATCGCCATGACGTAAAAACATTTTCCCATCGGCAATAAAAGGATGTGCCCAATGCGTACCTGCTCCTTGTGTAATTTTGAATTGACTGATAACCTCAAATCCTTTGGGATCTGGTTTTACAATTCCAACATTCCCCTTTTCGTTGTACATGTATAAAAGTCCGTCAGCCATAACCATTGCACCTTTTGTGTCCCATTCATCCACCGAAATAATTTCTCCAGAATCCCAATTCATACAAATCCATTTACCACGTTTATTATTTTGCCAATTAGAACCATACAAATGTCCATCGTGATAAATTACTCCATGATGGTGGTTATCGAAAGTTTGATCGATAAATTTTTCGGAAACAGAAGTTCCTGTTGAATCCATTTTCAACATAACTGCATGATAATTATAACCCATTGTTAGGAAAATCTCATCTTCATTAAAAACAGGTGTATTTGTCCAAATTAACCCGGTCTGTTTTTTCCATTTCTCTGGATTAAAATATTTATAGTTCCAAACTACTTCTCCCGTTTCGGGTTGAAGGGCAATCAGATCTGTTCCGATTACAGCTAAAATGTAACGAAAATCTTCGTATTCATAAATAGTTGCAGAAGCATAAGCACGAGGGCCGCCTAACGATTTACTTTGCCATATTAACTCGCCAGTCATTTTATCGAATGCAACAACACTCGTTTTTTTTCCTCCGGGAGAGCAAATTACTTTATCATCAACTATTAAAGGTGTTTCCGAGTTTCCCCAAATATGATACTCTGTTTCGAAAACCTTATCAACTTCAACAGCCCAGTTTTCTTCGCCTGTTTCACGATTCAAGCAAACCAATCTACCTGTTCCGCTCTGAACATAAATGCGATCATCTTCTACAGTTGGAGTACTTCTAGTATCGGGGAATGATTTGTTCCATGATCGGCCGTAAGTAACCTGCCAATTAATATTCCCTTCCATATCAATTGAAGTTAAATAATCTAAGGTATCAATCATACCTGTAGTAAAAATGGTTCCATCAACCCAAATTGGTGATGACCATCCTTTTCCTATTTTTTCTACTTCGAGTAGTAACTCAGGACCTGACTCGGGCCATGATTTTAATAATCCGGTTTCGGAAAACTTACCATCGCGGTTTGGTCCGCGCCATTGTGTGAGTTGTGAAAATGAATTCAGAAAAAAAACAATAAGTATAAATCCCAATAACAATCTCTTCATTATTACAAATTTTAGTTGGTTAAAAAGGTAAAAAAACGGTTCAGAAATTAATGGTTTATTATTTGTTATTTTATTTTATAAGCCATTAAAACATCGCCATGTCGAACAAATAAACGTCCTTTATTAATTACAGGATGTGCCCAATGCTGAGCAGTTCCCATTTCAATTTTTATTTTACTAATTAATTTAAACTCTTCGGTAGTTACCTCAACAAGAGCCAATTCGCCTTTATCGCTATAACAATATAACATTCCATCGGCATAAATTACAACACCCTTTCCTATCTCTTTCGAAACATATTTTTCTTCGCCAGTTTTCCAATCCACACAACGCCATTCGCGCGCTTTATCTCCCGAGCCATATAAATATCCATCTACTACAACTATTCCACCCATCCTGCTGTCTAACTCAGTTTTAAACCATGCTTTTTCAACAGAAGTGCCATCAGCACTTAAATCTAAGCGAACACCACCTTGACCGTAACCACTAAAACAGAATAAGCCTCCATCGTAAAAAACAGGAGTATTTGCATGAACTTGCCAGCGATTTGTTTGTGGATATGCCCACAACATATTTCCAGTATCGGCATCTAAACCCAAAATATGATCGGCTGTCATTGTAACCAAAAGTTTACGAGTAGGAAGGTCTATTAGTATTGGAGAGCAATAAGCAGAAAGTTCACCTTTTCCTTTTGACGACCAAACTAAATCTCCACTAAAACGATTTAAAGCCACAACATTATTCTCTACACCTCCTGGTGTAATATAAACTAAATCGCCATTTACAGCAACCGTTTCTGTAACTCCCCATCTTATATTTTTTCCATCGAAATCTTCAAAACTATCTTTTGTCCACTTTACTTCTCCGTCTATCGCACTCATACAAGTTAAAAGCCCTTTACCCGAATAAATATAAAGTAAGTCGCCAACAATAACCGGCGATGTACGTGCACCAGGATAACTATTAAAAAATTCCAATCCATAAGGAACTTTCCATTTCAACTTACCAGCCTGCGAAAGAGCGTAGATATATCCAGTTGAATCTATCATTGTTGAAACGTAAATTAAGTCGTTTGCGAAAGTTGGAGATGAATGTCCCTCGCCCAATCCATCAAAATGCCAAAGCATTTCAGGTCCGGTGGCGGGCCACTCTTTTAAAAGACCAGTTTCGTTGTATATTCCGTTACTATTTTCGCCTCTCCACTTTGTGGGTGTTTGGGCTGTTAATATTGTTGAAATAAAAATTAAACTTACACCAATAATAAATGCTCTCTTTCTCATGATTCAACGTATTATGTATTAATTCTAAATCGCTAAAAATAGTATTTTATCCAAATTTTACAAATATATAATTAAAATAATATAAATTACTTAATAGATTGTTAATGAATTATGGCAAAAGCATTTAGGTCTTATTTTAGGTCTCAGAATACCTATAAAACCATATAATGCACTGTAAATAACCACTTTGAGGAATAAGTTAAATTCATTTAAAAAATAAATTATTATTTTGCAAAATTAGCATTGCATAAAGTAGATTTATAACACCAAACAGCTAACAAACTATAGTTCAATATAGTTGTGTCAAATACTAAAAATATGTTTATGTTTTACTTTTAAACTGCATATAATAATATGTAACTATAATCTATTAAAGTTGAATAAATAAAAAAAGCCTCATAAAAAACGAAGCTCTTTAAAACATTTATATTTGAAGTTTTTATCCTGAAATTGCTTTGGCTTGACGTTTTCTGTCGTGTTCGTTCAACTCAATTTTGCGAAGACGCATAAAATTAGGCGTTACTTCTATATACTCATTATTGCGGATATACTCCATCGCTTCTTCCAACGAAAATTTAATTGCTGGAGAAATACTAATCTTATCATCAGAGCCGGATGCACGCATGTTCGACATCTTTTTAGTACGGGTAATATTAATTGTTAAATCGTCCATGCGGGTGTATTCTCCAATAACCTGACCGGCATAAATATCTTCTCCTGGGTTTACAAAGAATCGGCCTCTATCCTGCATTTTATCAATTGAATAAGGGATT
>DAOVTY010000254.1 GCA_030632865.1 Bacteroidota bacterium | reverse complement strand
TTGAATATTTCGCAATATATTTTTGTGTGGATTTTACTATTTCTATCTTTTGTTGTTTCGGCACAGGTAGAAAATAAATTTTCAGAAAATATGCTGTATAAAAAGAAGGAGCTAAATTCTGGACTTAGACTGGGATGGAATAGTGAGAGAGAGGAATTGTTAACTGATAAGACAAAATATTACAATGAAATTAAAACAGGGGAGGCAAACTTTCAATTTAGTAATAGGTATTGGAAGTTCTTAGATTATATGCAAGAGCGCTTAGAATTTAATTTTGAAATTGGTCCGTTTGGAGGCTATGGAAACTGGATAGATAGTTCGAGTGTTGAGAATATTAATGCAGACCATAATTTATTTGGTATTCGCTCAAGAATGTCAATTGATTATGCTAATCGATATTACTACAATCAGAAAAATTATACATTGGTACAGGTAAAAGGCTGGGCGCGTTACGATTGGTTTAAACAAAATTCTGAAGGAACCAGTGTCGACTCTTTTGGTATTGGAACTACTTACACATCTAGTTCTACTGAAACAAAAATTAGATATGGTTTTGAAGCTAGAGCAGGCTGGGGCTGGGGACGATTAACCCCGATGAATAATTTCATGTTGGTTCAGTATATTTTAGAAAAGTACTATGCCGGACGAAATTTCTCAGAAGAGGAAATTATAATGGTTGCCTCTGAAATTTACCGTATTAAAAGCCAACGAGAAATAATAACCGGACATAATACAGAGTTGGAAGCAAAATTGATAGCTGAATTTTTAAAAGAAAAACTATTACTTACACCACCTAATAACTTAGAATTTGACTGGGGAATGGGTGAGTTTACACCTCGTTTAGATGGTAGTAGAGTGGAAGGTGGCCCATTTTTTAAGTATTATAATCGGGAGCCGGATTTTATTTATGGTGCTTATGTTCAGTACGGAAATGCGAAATATTGTAACGTAAATTGGAATCGTAATTTAAGTGCAAATATAAATTACAATCGCTATAAAAAAGACGATTGGGTTTTGGCAGAATTAAAAATTGGATGGTCTTATTTTCCGAATCTAAAAAAACAGATCGATTTTGGGATGAAATATGTTCCGGGCATATCAATTAACGACTCTTTTGATTTTAGCGATTTTAACAACGGATTTGTTCCGTATGTTGGTTACTTTTCACAAATCAACTCAAAGTCGAGAGTGAATATTGAATTTGCATACCGTTTTTCTCAAAATGAAAAACTAATGCTTCCCGGACCGGAGTTCTCACTGTCGTTTTATAACAGTAAATATTAAACTCGCAGAAATATTTTTTTCTTATACATGAAATAAAGAAGCAGCCAAACAATTCCCATTCCTCCAATTGTAATTAGCAAATTGCCGCTCTCTTCACTGAGAGGTTTTGCAAGCCACCCAAAAAAGAATTCCGAGATATATCTCATATCAATAATCCGGGTGAACAGGTAAACAAATATCGAGTTCATTCCAATAATTCTAAAATAGTATGCCCATTTACGAAATCCCCAGTGGTCTATTATTAAGTAGAAAAATGCAATTAGAATAAAACCAATTCCTCCTGTTAGCATATTAAAAGTAGATGTCCATGTTTTTTTAATTATTGGATAAAAAGACGAAAACAGAAGAGCTAAAATAATTAGACCCACACCGGTTGCAACTAAATAACCAATTTTTTGCCAGTCTGTAGTTTTTCTTTTACGCAATATATTACCTGCAATTGTACCCATTAAAGTTACTCCTGTTGCAGAGAGGCTACATAAAATTCCTTCCGGGTCGAAAGTCCCTCCGTACAATCTACCCGGTAAAAATAGTTGATCTATAAAACCATTTATAGAACCTTCGGCGGTTAAAACGCCTGCTCCAAAACCTGGAACAGGTATAAGCAGTTGTAATATTCCAAATCCCACCAGAATACTTATTAACCAAATAATTCTACTTCGGAACGACTCAAAATAGATTACAATAATAGCGGCAAAAAAGTGCCCAATACCAATTTGAGCCAAAACACTTGCAATTCGTGCATTCTCAAATCCACCTTGAAAAACTCCGTTATATAAAAGTCCTAAAACAATTAGAATCACCATTCTTTTAAACACCTTCCAAAAAAGTTTTCTCTTTGGAACATTTTTCTCGAGTTTAGCTTTTACCGAAAAAGGAATTGCTACCCCGGCAATAAACATAAATAGCGGAAATATTAAATCAAAAAACTGAAATCCTTCCCATTGAGCGTGGTGCATCTGAGTTCCTAACCATTCCAATCCTGTCATATTAGAAATTAGAATAGCTAAATAGCCTCCGCCGGTTATCCAAAACATATCGAATCCGCGGAGTGCATCAAGTGAGTGTAAACGTTTTTGTGGTTCGTTGCGTAAAGATTTAGTTGTCATTTTAGTGTGATTTTATTGAACACCGAAAATAGTAAACTTTTGGGAAAGTGTTAAACTGAAAATTGTAAAATGGTTAATTTGTCAAATGAATATTTAAGTAAACTTTTTTTTTGTTCAGTTGGTATAATATTTGTTGTTTATTGTCTAACTCTTAAAATATCAAAATCATGAAATATTTTCTACTCCCATTCACATTTATTTTAATTAATCTTATATCGTTTGCACAGTTCGAAAACTTCGATTTATCGAAATATAAATTGCCGGATATTAAACGGCATCAGTTGGATTTTAATTTTCAATCTCAAGGACAAAATTCCTCTACTTTTGCTATTTATGATTCCGGTACAGAAATCGACACATTTGAAAATAATCAAAATGAGTTTTATGGAAGAGGAAACATGAATTACTCATTTTACAGAAATTCTAATAAGGTTCAAATTAGTGTAAAAGCTCATACATCAATCAGGTATGATAGGGTTGAAAGGTTTTATAGGTTTGGTGATGGGATTACAGATAATGATAATTCTTACTTTGGAAGTGGTTTTGATATTCAATATAACATCAAATATTTTTTAAAAAATAACTGGTTTTTAACAACGTCCCCAGTATTTGACATTTCATATTCAGAAGATAATAATTTAATAGAGAATAGTGAGTGGAAGCGCTCAGAAAGAGGTGGAAGTTTATTAGTTGGAGGAGGAAAGGGGAGAATTGAACATGTTGAGGATTTTCGTCATGCAATCTTAATACTTCAAAAACTAGATAAAAAAGGAATTATAAAAAGGAATCTTTCAGAAGAGGAGATAGTTGAGCTATCAACTTTAATATCTGAATTGAAAAATAAACGATTTTTTGATTATCGTAAACAAAAAGAAATAGAGTTAACAACCATTGATTCTTTTTTAGTAAGTAATAATATAATTAATGATGAGAATAGTATCTCATATTTTGTTGTTTTACAAGAGATGTGGAGTTATGGTGGACGTCAATTCAGGGAAAGTGGTAACCAATTTACATTTTTTGTAAAACCAAGATATGATTTTAATATGTACGGAAATGATGAAGAATATATCCGTGAACAGTTTTCAACAGATTATAGCGCAATATTTATTTCAATGAATCCTGTTTCATTTAAATGGCAAACAAATTATGAATTTGGAGTTCTCCACTCGCATACTAAATTTTTACTTCCAGTAAATTCTACTCCAGAAAAAGAATATTTTTCACGGGCTTTTGTGAGTGGTCTTGCAGGATTCTATCCTAATACAAGAACAAATTTTGATTTCCAGGGGATTATGAGTTTAATGCATAATAGTTATAATGAAGCTTTTGATAATGAAGCATATTCTTTTCAACTTCAACTTTCAACATCTGGTTACTATTATATCTCCGAAAGAATGAGACTGGGATATAATATTTCTTATCAAAATAATAAATCTGGAATTTTAAATAGAGATAGAAAAAATTCAAAACAGCATAGTTTCAATTATTACCTTAATCTGAACTACGCTATTTTCTAATCTCCTTTTTTCTGTCTTTTTGTCACCGCATTTGACAAGCTATTACAGCGTTCCAAAACAAAATGTGTCAGTTTTGCATCAATATTCAAAATATTTCCATTGGCATAGTCATTGATAAATGGCAAACGTAGAATTTAAAATAAAAATTAAAACATATAAAAATGGGAAAAATTATTGGAATTGATTTAGGAACCACAAACTCGTGTGTTTCTGTAATGGAGGGTAACGAACCTGTCGTTATTCCCAATAGCGAAGGAAAAAGAACACAACCTTCAATTGTTGCATTTATCGAAAATGGCGAACGTAAAGTTGGAGACCCTGCAAAACGTCAGGCAATTACCAACCCTACAAAAACCATTTATTCTATTAAAAGATTTATGGGCGAACCTTATAATAATGTACTTAAAGAAGTAAACAGAGTACCTTATGAGGTTGTAAAAGGTGAAAATAACACTCCGAGAGTAAAAATCGGCGACAGGCAATATACTCCGCAGGAAATTTCAGCAATG
>DAOVTY010000183.1 GCA_030632865.1 Bacteroidota bacterium | reverse complement strand
GGAGAGAAACGTGTATTTAATGCACCAATCGCGGAAGATTTTATAATGGGAACTGCAAATGGAATGTCGCGTTTCAACAGTAAAATTAGAGTAGTTATTGAGGGTGCTGAATTTGCCGATTACTTTTGGCCAGCAATGGAACAGTATGTCGATACCAGCCACGATTATTGGCGTTCAAATGGTAAGTTCTCACCCAATATTACAATCAGGCTTGCATCGGGAGGTTACATTGGTGGTGGAATGTATCACTCGCAGAATATAGAAGGTTCGTTGGCTGCTATTCCTGGTGTGCGTATCGTATATCCGTCGTTTGCCGATGATGCTGCCGGACTATTAAGAACTGCAATAAGATCGGAGGGTTTAACAATGTTTATGGAACCAAAAGCATTGTATCAAGATCCGAAAGCTGCAACAGTTGTGCCCGATGATTTTGAAGTGCCATTTGGAAAAGCAAGAATTAGAAAAGATGGTGATGATTTAACAATTATCACATACGGAAATACAACTCATTTTTGCCTTGAAGCTGCTGAAAAACTAAAAGAAGATGGAATAAATGCTGAAGTAATTGATTTGCGTTCGTTAATTCCGTTGGATGAAGAAACCATTATTAATTCGGTGAAGAAAACAAATAGAGTGTTGATTGTTCACGAAGACAAAGTTCATGGTGGATTTGGTGGTGAATTGAGTGCTATTATTACAGAGAAAGCATTTGAATATTTAGATGCACCTATTAAAAGAGTTGGCTCGCCGTTTACTCCGGTTGGATTTAACCGTATTTTAGAAAAAGCCATTCTACCAAATACCGATTTAATTTTAAATCAGGCTAAAAAATTAGTTAATTATTAAATAGTTTAAAATGAAGAAAAAAGCAATTATATATAGTTTCAATACACAAAAATCTAAAAAAGTAGCAGAAAAAATAGTAACAGCTTTTGGTGAGAATAATATTGAAGCTATTAATGCAGAAGAACTTACAACAGAAGTGTTTGAGAAATACGATAATTTTATTTTGAGTGCGCCAACTTGGTTCGATGGAGAATTACCAAACTATTGGGACGAATTTGTTCCTGACTTGGAAGAGATGGAGTTGAAAGGTAAAACGTTTGCTGTATTTGGGCTGGGTGATCAAAAAGGTTATCCCGAAAATTTTTGCGATGCAATTGGAATTTTAGTAGAAATTTTAGAGGAATGTGGTGCTAAAATTATAGGGAATACCAGCATTGATGGATATACTTATGAAGCATCAAAAGCAGAGCGAGATGGGCAATTTGTAGGTCTTCCGGTAGATCAGGAAAATCAGGCACGCTTAACTAACGGCAGAATTGAAAATTGGGTTTCTCAACTTAACAATGAAATGAAGTAAATAACTATACTGAAAATATTTATAAGGTTGTCATTTCTTAATTGGCAACCTTTTTTGTTTAAATGGTTTTACTACTTTTGATTAAACGAGTTTCGACAGTGAAAAATAAAACTAAAAAATTTCTAAAAATACCCAAATACCCAGATGGTAAAGAAGCTTTTAAGAAATATATAAAAGATAATTTAGTTTATCCGAAAGAGGCTTTACAACGGCAAGTAGAGGGGATTGTTTATTTAAAAGCTGAGATTAACGACAATGGCAAAGTATTGAATATCAATGTTGAAAAAGGAGTGGGAGTAGGATGCGACGAAGAAGCAGTTCGATTAATAAAAGGTATTCATTATACCAGTGTTAAAAATAGGGGAAAACGTGTAAAAACTACTAAAAAAATTAGAATTGAATTTAAATTACCTCCTCGTAAATCTATTAATTTTGAAGTAGTTAGCAATAAAGAAGTAGAGCCTAAAAAACAAACTGCCCCAAAAGTATATTCATATTCAATTAAACTACAATAATAATTTTTAGTAATTAAATAATAGTGCAAATTTTATTTTCTATTTGTAATAAAAATTCATTAAAATTACTATTCAACTTGTACACAAATGTAAAATATGCTAACGATAAATTTTATATTTGAGTTTTTGAGGATTCGACTTTTATTAATCGCGGATTTGCACATGATGCTAGTGTACAGATAGACAGGACATTGTGGACTACGCGCATGATGTAAAAATGTAAATTAATTATTGTTACAAATGTAAATGCATATTGAGTGGATTTATATTCAATAATGTAAAAACCATCAATCTTTAAAAATTCATTATTTTGCACCAAGTATAAGTCTGGTTCAAAATAATGGAAGGAAATCGAGTTAATTATAGTTAAGTAGAAAATTGAATTAGTTCATATATTCATTAATTTATTTATTCATTTTTATAATTTCATTCTTATTAGTTTTCAAATACGTTTTATTAATTAATTTTGTGTTTTTTAAAAACATAAGACAAATCAAATTGCCTGAAACTAGATACATATTCGTTACTGGTGGAGTTACTTCATCTTTGGGAAAAGGAATTTTAGCTTCGTCACTTGCAAAGTTGTTGCAATCGCGTGGTTACCGTGTTACAATCCAAAAACTAGATCCGTACATTAATGTCGATCCCGGTACATTAAATCCATACGAACATGGCGAGTGTTATGTTACCGATGATGGAGCCGAAACAGATTTGGATTTAGGTCATTATGAGCGATTTTTAAATGAAACCACATCTCAGGCAAACAACGTAACTACCGGGCGGATTTACCAGTCGGTAATTAGCAAAGAGCGTCATGGTGATTATCTCGGAAAAACAGTGCAGATTATTCCGCACATCACCGATGAAATTAAACGAAGAATTAAAATACTTGGTTCGAAGGGAAAATACGACATAGTAATTACCGAAATCGGAGGTACAGTTGGCGATATTGAATCTTTACCATATATAGAAGCAGTTAGGCAATTGAAATGGGAGCTTGGCACAAAAGCTATGGTTATTCATTTAACTTTAGTTCCGTATTTAGCTGCAACCGGCGAGTTGAAAACAAAACCAACTCAACACTCAGTAAAAAAACTACTTGAAGAGGGAGTTCAACCAGATATTTTAGTGCTTAGAACTGAATATGATATTGATATTACAGTACGTAAAAAGGTTGCTCTGTTTTGTAATGTTGCGTTAGAAGCTGTTGTTCAGTCTATTAATGTACCAACAATTTACGATGTTCCGTTGAAGATGTTGGAGGAGAAATTGGATTTGACGGTTTTGAAAAAATTAGATTTACCAATTAAGCGAAACCTTGATTTGTCTGCATGGAATGGATTTTTGAACCGACTGAAAAATCCTACTAAAACAATAGAAATTGGAATTGTCGGAAAATATGTAGAATTACGCGATGCTTATAAATCAATCGTAGAGTCGTTAATACATGCAGGTGCCGAAAATCGTTGCCAGATAAATGTTAATTGGATTCATTCTGAAACGATTAAATCTAATACGGTAAACGATTTATTGTCGAATTTGAATGGGATGATTGTAGCTCCAGGATTTGGACATCGCGGAATGGCAGGTAAAATTATTGCTGCAAAATATGCAAGAGAAAACAATGTTCCATATTTTGGAATTTGTTTGGGAATGCAGGTTGCAGTAATTGAATTTGCAAGAAATGTACTTAATTTGGAAGCTGCCGATTCTTCTGAAATGAATCCTAAAACTCCATATCCGGTAATTGATTTAATGGAAGAGCAAAAAGGTGTAACCGATTTTGGTGGTACCATGAGATTGGGAGCTTACGAATGTAGAATTATTGAAGAAAATTCAAATGTTCGCAGGGCATACAATAAACTAACTATTCACGAACGTCACCGTCACCGTTATGAATTTAACGATAATTACAAAGAGCAATTTATTAAAGCTGGAATGATTCCGACAGGAATAAATCCGGATACCGATTTGGTTGAAATTATTGAAATTCCTGATCATAAATGGTTTGTGGGAGTTCAGTTTCATCCTGAATATAGTAGTACTGTTTTAAATCCCCATCCGCTGTTTGTAGATTTTATTAAAAATTCGTTATTAGAAGAAGAATAAATAAAAATGGATAAAAAATCGATTATTGGAATAGGTCTTATTTTTGCGATTCTGGTTGTATTTTCATTAATTAACCAACCATCGAAAGAGGAGATTGAAGCATCAAAAAGAAAACAAGATTCTATTGCTCAAGTTAATGCAGACATTGCATTTCAGCTGCAAAAACAAAAAGAGCAACAAGCAAGCGAACAAACATTCGTAGGTAGTACCGAAACTGTTTCAAGCGAAAAGGTAGCACAAAATAAAGTTGATGAGTACGGTGTTTTTGCAATTGCTGCAGGTGGCGAGGAGACATTTACAACACTCGAAAACAATTTAATGGTAATTACTTTCTCTAACAAAGGAGGAAAAATATATTCCATTAGATTAAAAAACTACCAAACGCATGATTCGTTGCCATTGATGTTATTCGATGGACCAAAAACACTTTTTGGTTTAAACTTTTTTGCGCAGAATAGAAGTATCCAAACAGATCTGTTATATTTTAATAGACTAGGCGGAAATAGAAAAACAGTTGTTTCTGGACCTCAAATAAAAAGAGAAGACGAAGGAAAAATTAAATTTAATGAGGAGAATCCAGGCGGAAAAGAATCTGTTACTTTTCGTTTAGAAGTTGCTCCGGGTAAATATATGGAGTATGTTTATACACTCGAGTATAATTCGTTTCTAGTTGATTTTGATTTGAATATGCAAGGTATGAACCAATATATTGCAGCAAATCAGAGTTATTTAAATTTTAGTTGGTCATTCGATGTTCCACGGCAAGAACGAAAAGTGCCAAGATTTGGCGAAGACAGCTACACCAATATTAATTACAAGTTTTTTGAAGATGAAGTTGATTTCCTCGCAAAAAATAAATCGGATGATGCAAATTTGAATACACGAGTTAAGTGGATAGGCTTTAAACAGCTGTTTTTTGGTTCAACTATTATTGCCGATGAATCATTCCCTAATGCTCAAATTAGTCAAATAAAAACAGAAGAAGACCCAGATTATCTCGCCAATTTTCATGCCGATATTGCATTTGCATACGAAGGAACGCAGAGCGAAACTATTGGAATGCAATTCTATTTTGGTCCAAACCATTATCAAACATTAAAGCAATACGATTTAGATTTAGAACGTCAGGTTTATCTTGGATATCCTGTTGTTCGCGAGGTAAATAAATTTGTTATTATTCCGATTTTTAATTTTCTAAGAAAGTACGTTGCAAATTTTGGATTGATAATTCTACTACTCACCTTATTTATAAAGTCAGTTTTATTCCCATTTACATATAAGTCTTACATGTCGCAGGCTAAAATGCGCGCATTAAAGCCTGAAATTGATGAGCTGAATGAGAAGTTTGGAAAAGATAAGGCAATGGAAAAACAACAAGCAACCATGGCGCTTTATAAAAAGGCGGGTGTTAATCCGATGGGTGGATGTTTGCCAATGTTATTGCAATTTCCGATTCTTATAGCAATGTTCTTTTTCTTCCCTACATCAATTGAACTACGACAAGAAAGTTTCCTTTGGGCAACCGATTTATCGACTTATGATTCAATACTGAATTTGCCATTCGAAATACCATTTTATGGAAGCCATGTAAGTCTATTCTGTTTGTTAATGACAGTTGCAACAATATTTTATACAAAATTAAATCAGCAGGCAACTGCAAGCACTGCAATGCCAGGTATGAAAACAATGATGTATATGATGCCTGTTATGTTCTTGTTTATACTTAATAGTTATCCATCGGGTTTGAGTTATTACTATTTTCTTGCTAACTTAATAACAATTGGGCAAACATTACTGATTCGCAACTTTGTTGATGACGATAAAATTAGAGCACAACTACAAGTGAATAAAAAGAAAATTGTTAAAAAGTCTAATTTCCAAAAACGATTGGAAGATATGTCAAAACAGCGTGGAATTAAATCTCCTAAAAAATAGAATTTTTATAATTTAACTGAAATGGGATTGCATTATTTGCAATCCCATTTTTTTTATTTCAAACTTTATTAAACCTTTTACAAAAGTTTGTGTCGAAGTATCTGTAAATAAAAAAAACATTTTATATAAAATTATTAGCATGAAAAAATTAGGACTATTATTATTGATTGTATTCTTAGGAACAACAATATCGATGGCTCAAAACAGAGGAGGACAAAGCCAAGGAAATTTTGACCCAGTTGAGAGTTCAAAAAAGCAAACAGCAGAACTTAAAGAGGAGCTTGATTTAAATAAGGATCAGGAGAAAAAAGTTTATGATATTGTTTTAAAGGGTTCTAACAAAATGGCTGAAATGCGCAAAGATATGCAAAGTGGGGGTGACAGAACAGCTATGCGAGAAAAATTTGGTGAATTGCGAAAAGAGCAAAATACAGAAATGAAAAAAGTATTGACAGACGATCAGTATAAAAAATATGAAAAGTACTTAGAAAATAGAAGATCTAGTAGAGGAAGTCAAGGTAGCGGAGGTAATCGCTAAAGTCTTCTTCTTTTTATAGTTTAGTTTAGTTTAGTT
>DAOVTY010000206.1 GCA_030632865.1 Bacteroidota bacterium | reverse complement strand
TTCGGTATTTATCTCTAAACGCAAACAACAAGGAGATCCTATAAAAGCAGTTATTACATCTAAAAATCCGGGGCTCGATGAAAATACACGTTCAGTAATTGTAAATATTATTATTCAGAGTAAAAATGGTTGGCCAAGGCCAGGAGAAAATCTTAAACTTGCAGTTATTACTTCTACTAAAAAAGAGATAATTGCATGTCCGATTGAATCACTTACTTATGATGGCGATCAGGCAACTGTTTTCGTGAAAATATCTGAAAATACATACGAGAAACGTTCAATACAGGTAGATGCAATTAACGAAAAATTTGTGTTTATAAAAAGTGGATTAGTGGCAAATGAAGAGGTAGCAATTACTAACGTTTTTAGCTTAAAAGCACTCTCTCGATTTGATACTGGATTAGAAGAATAATTAACCGGAAAAAGAATATATAATGCTTCAAAGTATAATTTCATTTAGTGTTAGGCAAAAATTTGTAGCACTCTCTTTAGTTGTGTTGATGGCTGTTGGTGGATATTTTTCGCTTATACAGTTACCTATTAATTCTCTTCCGGATGTTACGCCGATACAGGTTTTAGTAATTACAAAAGCAGGCAGATATTCGCCATTTGATGTTGAAAAATTGGTAAGTTATCCAATTGAAACAGCTATGAATGGACTTCCAGACGTGGCTGAGGTGCGTTCGATTTCGCAATTTGGATTGTCGGCAGTTACAGTTGAATTCGATGAAGGAACTGATATTTATTTTGCTCGCCAGATAGTTAGTCAACGGTTACAATCTATTGTAGATGAATTGCCGCCAGATGTTTCTAGCCCTAGTTTAGGCCCTATATCTACAGCTTTAGGCGAAATTTACCAATATGTAGTTAAAGGCGAAAATTATTCGTTAACCGAATTACGAGAGATACAAGATTGGTTAATTGCACCCCAACTGAAAATTGTTAGAGGCGTAACCGAAATTAATTCGTTTGGAGGTTTTGTAAAACAGTATGATGTTATTGTTCAGCCAGGCTTGTTACGCACCTTCGGGATTGGTATTCCTGAAGTAATGGATGCCATCTCTAGCAACAATAGTGTTTCTGGCGGAAATTTTCTGAAACATAATGGTGAACAGTTTATTATTCGTGGGTTTGGACAGATAAATAAGATGGATGATATTAGAAATATTATTGTCAAAAATATAAATAACAAACCCGTATTTATTAGAGATATTGCTAACGTTGTTCCCGGGAAACAAATCAGACAAGGAGGTGTTACCAAGGATGGTAATGGCGAAGTAATTACCGGAATAGTAATGATGTTGCGCGGAGGAAATGGGCGCAAAGTAATTTCAGCAATCGAAGAAAAAATAGAAGATATTAATGTTAGTTTGCCCGAAGGTGTTACTATCGAAAAATTTTACGATCAATCAGATTTAATAAATAGAACAACCAGTACAATTTCGATAAACTTGCTCGAGGGTGGATTTTTAGTTATCGTTGTTTTATTATTGCTTTTGGGAGAAATTTCAGGAGCATTAATTGTTGCCATGGTTATTCCGCTCTCTATGCTTTTTGCTTTTATGGGCATGCGCGAATTTGGATTGGCTGCAAACCTAATGAGCCTTGGAGCAATCGATTTTGGAATGGTGGTTGACGGATCGGTTGTGATGGTAGAAAATATTGTTAATCGACTGCAAAAAGATAAAGGAGAATCTAAAGAAACTATTATTATAAAAGCAGCACAGCAAGTTGTTCGCCCAATATTTTTTGGTGTGCTAATTATTCTAATGGTTTACGTTCCAATAATGACATTTACAGGAATGGAGGGTATTCTGTTTCGTCCGATGGCAATTACTGTGGCCGCCGCAGTTTTAGGCTCTTTAATTTTAGCTTTGGTTTTTGTGCCGGCAATGTCTGCAATCGTTTTTCGTAAGGGAATAAAAGTTAGAAAAAATCGTCTAATAAACTGGATGCGTCCACTGTATCAAAGGGGGCTTGAACGAAATATGGAAAAGCGTTGGTTCGTAATTACGCCTGCTATTCTTATTTTTATTGCATCGTTGTTTGTTATGAAACAATTGGGAACCGAGTTTCTTCCTGAACTGGACGAAGGATCTATTTTAGTTGAGCAAGTTAGAATGCCTTCAGTTACGTTAGAAGAGTCTATGGCGAATGCCGATTGGCTTGGAGGTAAATTGCTCGCAAGCATTCCCGAAATTAAAACGGTAGTTCCTAAAACCGGGCGTTCCGATTTAGCAAACGATTGGATGGGAGTGCATCAAACTGATGTTTGGGTGGTATTAAAGCCGGAAAATGAGTGGCGAGACGGAATTACAAAAGAAGATATTATTGCAGAAATAGAGCCTTTTCTTCAAACCGAACCTGGTTTGGCATACAACTTTACGCAACCAATTGCAATGCGAGTTGATGAGCTTACTAGTGGTGTAAAATCTGACCTTGCAGTGAAAATTTACGGAGAAGATCTTGATATACTAAGTAATATTGGTGATCGTATTTCGGAACTACTTCCAAATTTATCTGGCACCGATAATTATTATGTTGAACAAACAGACGGACAACCTTATCTCACAATACAAATTGATAGAGAAGAAGTTGCTTTGTTTGGACTTAATGTTGATGATGTTCAGAAAGTTATTGAAGCAGGAATTGGAGGGCAACAAGCTGGCCAGGTTTACGAAGGACAGCGACGATTCGATATTTTTGTTAGATACCCTGAGGATATTAGAAATAAACTACAGAAAATTCAGGAAGTGCCTGTTCAACTTCCCAACGGTAGTTTTATTCCTTTAAAACGAGTTGCTGATATAGAACTGCAAGAAGGTCCGCGCGAAATACAGCGCGAAAATGGTTGGCGAAGACTAATAGTTGGTATAAACATAAAGGATATTGATTTGGGAACTTACGTTGCTGAATTACAAAAAGAAATAAATTTAAAGGCAGATATTCCTTCCGGTTATTTTATTAGTTACGGCGGAACATTTGAAAATCAACAGCGTGCCATGCGCCATTTAATGTTAGTAGTACCACTTTCAATATTTATAATAATCGGATTATTATATCTCAATTTTGGTAAAATGAGGTATGCCTTATTAATTTTACTTAATCTGCCATTTGCTTTGTCTGGGGGTGTTTTTCTTCTCTGGATGCGTGGCATGTATCTTTCTATATCAGCAAGTATTGGTTTTGTAGCTTTGTTTGGTGTCGCCGTTTTAAATGGAATTGTACTAATAGATAACATAAATTTATTGAGAAAAGAGAATAAATCGGCAGATTTGAAAAAAAGTATCATTGAAGGTTCGGTTGATAGATTGCGCCCAGTATTAATGACGGCATTGGTAGCAAGTCTTGGTTTTATTCCTATGGCCTTTAATACCGGTCCAGGATCAGAAGTACAGCGACCTTTGGCAACTGTTGTAATTGGAGGATTAATAACTTCAACATTTTTAACTCTATTGGTATTGCCAATAATATATTACTGGATAGACAAGAAAAAAGTATAATTTTTTTTGTTAGAGCAAGTTTCTTCAGTTAATTGTGTCATATTCAAAAATAAAAATAGATTAGTTTTATATTGAATATGAAAAATTACACTATGAAAAAGAAATTTAGCTGGAAAGCATTTATTAGTTTTGGATTAACTTACGCGTTTGTAATAATTTTTTTATCTGGATTAATGCTGTATGCATCTCCTCCGGGGCGTTATGCACATTGGGTTGATTGGAAGATACTTGGATTCACAAAAGATGGTTGGGGTGCACTTCATATTATATTTTCTCTTGCTTTCGTAGTTCTATCAATTTTCCATTTGTTTACAATAAACTGGCAATCGTTTTTATCATATATGAAATCGAAAAAACGAAAGGGGCTTAATAAAAAACGCGAATTTTATATCTCTACAGTTTTAACTCTTGCTTTTTTCTTTGGAGTAATTTATTCAATTCCTCCATTTATATATGTTTCTGATTTTGGCGAATACTTAACCCAATCGTGGGAACAGGTTGAGGATGAACCTCCAATTCCACATGCTGAACTACTTACTCTCGCTGAACTTGCTGAGCAACTTGATTTAGTTTTGGTAGATGAAATTACCCGTAAACTAGAATTACACGATATAGAGTTTAGTAATACAGATGAGCAAACATTGCAAGATATTGCTAAATTAAATAATACAACACCTATTGAAATTTATGAAATTTTTACTCGCAAACGATCTTCGCAGGGTGGATCAGGTGTTGGAAGACAAGGAGGTTCGGGTGGATCAGTATCTGGAGGTAGTTCCGGTGGAGGAATGGGAAGGAAAACCATAGTAGACTTTGCAGATGAAGTTGGAAAAACTCAGGATGAAGTGTTGAGTATTTTAGGGGAAAACGGAATTGATGTAAAAGAAGGACAAACACTGCGAGATATTGGAGATAGTAACGATATTAACCCAAGAGATCTTTATGAATTATTTGAGAAATAGAAGGGTGAATTCTATTTGAAAATATAGTTGCATTGGAATAAATGAGTGAAACAGATATCATACTAAAGCTTCAAAAAGGGGACGAAAAGGCCTTTAAGCAACTTGTAGATAATTACCAGAAAATGGTTGTTAATACTTGCTTTAGTATGGTTCATAGTACTCACGATGCTGAAGATATTGCGCAAGAAGTTTTTATTGAAGTTTTTCGTTCAATTCATAAATTTAGGGCAGATGCCAAAATTTCAACATGGTTGTATAGAATTGCCGTAAACCGCTCGCTCAATTTTATCCGCGACAATAAAAAAAGTAGATGGTTTCATTCTTTCGAAGATTCTGTTCATACAAAAAACAAGGAGCTGCAAAATATTGCAACTTCAAACACTGATCACCCTGAATTTCAACTCGAAAACAAACAGCGAACTATTTTATTGCACGAAGCAATAGACAGTTTAGCACAAAACCAGAAAGTAGCTTTTACTTTAAGTAAATACGAAGAATTGTCGTATCAGGAAATTTCGGAAGTTATGGACTTGTCAATATCCTCTATAGAATCGCTTTTGCATCGGGCAAAAAAGAACCTTCAAAAAAAACTATATCAGTGCTATAAAAAAAAGTGTATTTAACCGCAAGTATTTAATAAAGACTGTGTCTAAATTATAATTACAAAAACATGAAATGTAAAGATTTACATAAAAAACTGATTTTCTTTCTCGATGGAGAATTATCTGCAAAAGAGATGAAGCAGGTACAGGTTCATTTATCGGAGTGCAATACTTGCGCTGCTTTTACAGAAGATATGAAAAAAACATTGGGTATTGTAGAGTTGGAAAAATTTCCAGCTGTAAATCCATTTTTTTATACTAGGGTAAAAGCAAAATTAGAAAATCAGGTATCGGCAGAAATGCAAATCTTACAAAGACCGATTTTTGCAAGAGTATTGCAACCTGTAATGTTTTCAATATTATTGATTATTGGAGTTTATTCCGGAATTAAAATTGGAGAGCCAACACCAACAAAAGTGTATAGCACAAGTTTATTAGATCAGGATGCAGTTCCCTATCTAAATGAAATGGAATCGGAGTCAATCGAATCATTTTTAATGGAATAAACATGGCAATTAAAAATGCATATCGAATATTAATCTGGATAATAGTTATTTTAATAGCTACTAATTTATCAATGGGTATCTCTTTTATTTATCATAAACAGCAAGACAAAAAGTTTATGGAACTATTGGAGGAAGCAGCCATTGAAGTGCCATCAGAAAGGCGAACACGTTTTTTTAGAGAGCAGTTAAGTTTGGGTCAGGATCAAATGGATATTTTTAGAGAATTGAATCGTGATTATAATAAATTGGCTTGGCAGGTTACACATCAGTTAGAGACACTTAGAGCCGAAATGGTAAGAGAGTTGGGAAAAGAAAATCCAAGCGAAAAGAAATTAGATTCAATTTCAAAACAAAT
>DAOVTY010000190.1 GCA_030632865.1 Bacteroidota bacterium | reverse complement strand
ATATGTGATAGAATATAAATCAAATAAAAAACTAATCGACCAAACTCTAACTCAGTTTAAAAACGAAACTGCATCGGAGTCTCCAGCACCGGGGGGAGGATCTATTTCTGCTTATGTTGGTTCTATGGGTGCAGCACTCGGAACGATGGTCGCAAATCTTTCGGCACATAAACGCGGTTGGGACGGCCAGTGGGAAGAGTTTTCTAATTGGGCTGAAAAAGGAAAATATTATCATTCGGCACTTCTGAATTGTGTTGACGAAGACACCAATGCATTTAATCAAATTATGACAGCTTTTGGTTTGCCAAAATCGTCGGAGCAGGAGAAGTTAGATCGTAAAAATGCAATTCAGGCTGCTACTAAAAATGCCATCGAAGTTCCTTTAAAAGTTATGCAATTGGCACACGATTCGTTGGAAGTTATGAAAGTTATGACAGAAATTGGAAATCCAAATTCTGTGTCGGATGCGGGTGTTGGAGCACTTTGTGCACGAACGGCAGTTGAAGGCGCTTATTTAAATGTGAGAATTAATGCGGCTGGTTTTAACGATGCCGTATATTTAAAAAAGACTCTTGAAACTGCTGATAAATTGTTGTCTTCATCAAAAGAGAAAGAGGCAGCTATTCTTAAAGTTGTTTACGAAAAAATAGGAGGCTAATTGTTGCTGAGTTGAGTTATTGTTATGTTAAAACTTTAAATAGTTTAGACTTTGTTTATTATGATACAGTAATAAATTTGTCATTTTGTCGAATTAGATAAACATTTTTTACTCTCATTCGTTTACGTATAATATATTTAAAATAAATATTTAAAATTATGAAAAAACTTTTATTGATTGTAGCGGTAATTATCGCATCGTATTCTTATGGTAACGCACAGGAAGTTGGTGTACGTTTTGGTGATGTTTCTGGTGGAAATGTTGCTATAGATGGTATTTTTGGTACAGGAGATTTTAATCGTATTCACGCCGATGTTTCTTTTGGAAATGGAGTAGGTATTGATGTACTTTGGGATTTTCTTTATCGTCCACTGGGAGGCGAAGCTTTTAACTGGTATGCTGGTGTTGGTCCATATATTATGATAGGCGATGGAAATAATGGAGATGATAATAATGATGGTAATTTCGATTTAGGAGTAGCTGGTGAAGTTGGTTTAGAATATCGATTTAATTCAGTTCCTATAGCACTTGGTGTTGATTGGCGTCCAATGCTTGAGATAGTTGACAATACTGATTTTCATGCTGGTGGATTTGGATTGAACGTTCGCTACGTATTTGGCAACTAGCATTTATAAAATATTTTATAAATTAAAAAAACACCTTCCAGTAATTTACTGGAAGGTGTTTTTTTGTTTTATATCAACTAAAATGGGTTACGATACAATTAATTTTTCTGCAAGTTCCTCTGCAAGTTTATTTCCTTTATACATCTCAACAATTCTCAAAGCAAAATCTATGGCAACTCCGGCACCTTTCCCAGTAATTATATTTTCTGAAAGCTCAATATTATTGTTTGATATTATTGCTCCTTCAAGTTGATTCTCGAAACCAGGATAACAGGTAGCGTTTTTATTTTTAAGGATTCCTAATTTACCAAAAACTATGGGGGCGGCACAAATGGCACCTAGTTGTTTCCCATTTTTATTGAATTTAATAATCTCCTTTTTTAGCCCGGAATGATTGCTTAAATTTTCTGATCCCGGCATTCCTCCCGGTAAAATAATCATGTCAATTGTTTTATAGTTTATATTTTCAAAAACCCGATCAGCAGTAATTTTTATTTTGTGCGAACCTATAACTTCAAGATTTTTCGTAATTGAAACAACGGTAACTTTAAATTCTGCCCGACGTAAAATATCAATTATTGTTACTGCCTCTATGTCTTCAAATCCATTTGCAAGATGAACTGCTATTTTATTCATTATAAATGTTTTTACATAAAAAAAGATCCTCAAAATTGAGAATCTTTTTTTAATATATGCTGTATATTTAAATTATTAATTGTTAGAATATTCTTTTAGAGATTTAACTAATTTCTTACGAGTAAAGAAAATTCTACTTTTTACTGTTCCTAAAGGCAATTCCAATTTGTCGGCAATTTCTTTGTATTTGTAGCCATCTAAAAACATTGTAAACGGAACTTTGTATTCCTTATCAAGTGCATCTATGTTTTTATTAATTTCTTTAGTGCTGTAAAACGAGTCTGGTGCCGGATACACTTTATCTTTCGAAAACATTAAGTGATAATCGTTACTAGTACCCTCAAATTTCTTTTTAGTTTTTACATTTCTACGGTAGTCATTAATAAATGTATTTTTCATTATGGTGTACATCCACGCCTTAAAATTTGTATCTGGCCTAAATTTATCGCGATATGTTAAAGCTTTAAGAAAAGTCTCCTGTAATAAATCATCAGCTCTTTCAGAGTCTGTTGTTAAGCTTAGCGCATAGTAGCGTAATCTGTCTGATAAGCCCAGTAATGCGTTGTTAAATTGGATAGTTGTCATAGTGAATTATTTTTAATTTGTCTAAACAAAGATAACTCAAGGTTAATTCACACAAAAGAATTTCATGACATTTGTCAGTTGATAATATCTATGTATTATAAATAATACCTATCGGTAGTATAATGTTTTATGCCATTTTTTTCTGAAGCTCTTTATTAAAGGTGGTTTGAGAAAATGATGATTAGTTTCTGTAAATTATAGAGATGCCATTAATTAATTTCAAATTGTATATTTGGCACTTATTTATTGTTAAATAATTGAACAGTATCTTAATATGTTCAAAAAAACTTATTTTTTTAATTGTGAAAGAGTTTAATTTTAAACAGAATACGCAAAGTATTTTAACTTTTAAAAAGTGGGGTAGAAAGAGCTATTCTCTTTTCCTTGTTTTAAAACAGACAGTAAAAATTTCAGTTTTGGCGGTTGCATATCTTATTTCTGTACCAATATTATCGGTAGCAAATGAACAAGACACAATAGAAGTTAAAATGCAATACGACCTTGATGAAATTGAGGTTGGAGCAAAGAGAATGCCTAGTTTGTATTCGCAGGTGGCGCGCATTATTTCCGTTATAGAGAGAACAGAAATTGAGGCGACAGCAGCTCAGAGTGTTCAAGATTTACTGGAGTATATTGCCGGAGTGGATGTACGACAGCGCGGTGCCGAAGGAGTACAAGCAGATGTTAGTGTTCGTGGTGGCACTTTCGATCAAACGCTAATCCTTTTAAATGGCATAAATATAGGTGACCCACAAACCGGCCATCATAATTTTGATCTTCCAATTGATTTAAATCAGATAGAACGAATAGAAGTACTCGAAGGACCAGCTGCTAGAGTTTATGGCCCTAATGCATTTTCTGGTGCCATTAATATTGTAACTAAACATTCTGATAAAAGCACATTTAAATTGAGTTTGATAGGAGGTAGTTTTGGATATTTTAATTCTGCACTTTCGGGTTCCTTTAAAACAGGAAAGTTGCAACACTCACTATCAATAAATAGAAAAAGCTCAAAAGGATATATTGATAATACAGATTTTATTATGTCGAATGTTTTTTATTCAAATCAAATAAAATCTGACAAAGGAAAATTTAGTTTGCAAATTGGAGCATCGCAAAAAGGATTTGGAGCTAACAGTTTTTACACTCCTAAATATCCAAATCAGTACGAAGAGACTAAAACACTTTTTACCTCTGCTAAGTGGGAGTCTGAATCAAAATTACATTTTACTCCGGTTATTTATTGGCGTCGTCATCAAGACAGGTTCGAATTGTTCCGCGAGAACCCTGCACCATGGTATAAAAGCCATAACTACCATTTAACAAATGTTTATGGTGTAAATGCAAATTCGTGGGTTCAATGGGATTTGGGGAAAACAGCTTTTGGAGTTGAATTTCGTTCAGAAAATATATTAAGTAATGTGTTGGGTAACAATTTGGATTACCCTCAGGATGTGCCCGGAGAAGATGCTGAATTCACAAAGTCAGCATCACGAAATATTGTTTCGCTGTTTATAGACCACGCCTTGTATCTAAATAAATTTACAATTACGGCAGGTTTAATGAGTAATTTTATTTCGGCAAGTAATTTGGGGATTAATGTATTTCCAGGTTTCGATGCAAGCTATAATATTATACCTGAGTTAAAAATATTCACCTCTTTTAATACTTCGTTGCGAATGCCAACTTTTACCGATTTGTATTATTCGGGGCCAACAAATATTGGTAACCCCAATTTGAATCCTGAAAAATCTATTACTATTGAAGGAGGATTAAAACTGTCTCAAAATTTTATACAAGGGCATGCTGTAGTTTTTTACAGGCAAGGAAAAGATATCATCGATTGGGTTAAAATGGATGATGAAGATGTATGGCAATCTCAAAACTTAACTCAATTAAATAGTTTGGGTGCTGAAATGCAGATTGAGTTTTTTTTACAAAAACAGTTTGGCAGCTCATTCCCCAATAAATTAATATTCAGTTATTTTTATAATAATCTCGAAAAAGAAGATTTCGATTTTGTGTCCAATTATGTTTTAGATAATTTAAAACATAAATTTGTTGGTTCAATCAATCAATCAATCATTAAAAGGGTTTCTATTAATTTAAATATTTCTTATCAAAACAGGGAGGGAACTTATACCGAGTTTGTAGATAATAATTGGGGTAACGAGGTAAAATACAAACCATTTTGGATGTTTGATGCAAAGGTAAATTCCAATTGGAAAAATTTGAATATTTTTGTTTCTGTAAATAATATTTTCGATTTGAGTTACAATGATATTGGAAATGTTACTCAACCTGGCAGGTGGTTAAAAACAGGTATTTCTTATAAAATTAACAATGAATAATGATTCTGTTTTTCTAAAATCACAAAAATTGTATCTTCGCCAAAAAAATATAAAGCTATGTTAAAAGGTATATTATCAATTTCAGGACAATCGGGACTATTTAAAATGGTTGCCGAAGCAAAAAATAATATTATTGTTGAGTCGTTGGATACTCAAAAAAGAATACCCGTTCATTCAACTTCAAAAGTTTCTGCTTTAGAAGATATTGCAATTTACACCGAAACCAGCGATGTTCCGTTAAAGGAAATTTTGAAAGCTATTTCTGATAAGGAAGAGGGAGGAAGTGCGCTTTCTCATAAATCGTCGGGAAATGAATTGAAAAAATATTTCGAAGAGGTAGTTCCAGACTATGATAAAGATCGTGTTTACGTTTCTGATATTAAAAAAGTATTGCAGTGGTATAATAAATTACAGGAAAAAGAGATGTTAGATTTTACTGAACCTGAAGAAGAAAAAACTGAAGAGTCTGTTTCTACAGATGAAATTAAAAAAACAGACTCAGAATAGTTTATAATTATTCATTGTTTTAGAGTCGCCAATAGTTTTATTCTTTTCCAAAAGAATTTCAAAAAGCTTAACAGTGGCAAGTGCGTCGCCAGCAGCGCGGTGTCTGCCATTTATTTCAATACCCAAATCAGCACAAATTTTCCCCAACGAATATGAATGATGGCCGGGCAAAAGTCTTCTTGCCATTTTAATAGTACATAAAGTTTTTTGATTGTAATCGTACCCTAATCTTTTATACTCTTCTCTTATAAATTTATAATCGAAACTAACGTTATGAGCGATAAAAGTACGCCCCTTTGTCATCTCAATAATGGTTTTTGCAACTTCAAAAAATTTGGGAGCATTTTTAACCATTTTGTTATTGATACCCGTTAATTGAGTAATAAAATAGGGAATATCCATTTCAGGATCTATTAGTGTTGAAAATGAGCTTGTTACTTCCTGTCCGTTGTGTTGATAAATAGCAATTTCTGTTATTTTCCCGTAGTTATACCTGTTTCCTGTTGTTTCTATGTCAATAATTGCGAACAATATTTCAAATTTTGTTAAACATTATAATTAAAATGTTTAGATTTGTTAAAATTTTTGATAAAAACTTTCAACCTTTCGATAACACAACTATTTGAAAGGTGAAAATAAATGTTTATAATTGCTTTCAGAATATAAAAAAACACATAAATAATTTAATTATGAAAAAAATTACTCTTTTAGTTTTAGCTGTCATTTTTGCTGCGGGTACTTTGTTGGCTCAAAATGCTGACAAAAAATGGGCAATTGGATTAGGGCCTGGTATGGATTATAATTTAGAAGATGAGACAAAGAATGCTCTCATCGACTTCTATATAAGTCGATATTTAAATCCATCTTTTGATTTAATGTTAGATAACAGACTTTCATTTTATGGCTCAAATTTCGAAGACTTCTTTTTTGGAGATGGAATTGATTTATTTAACCCATTACTGAATATTCGT
>DAOVTY010000054.1 GCA_030632865.1 Bacteroidota bacterium | reverse complement strand
GTTGCGGTTTACTACGCGGTGTGCCGGTACAAATTCGTGATGAGAACTGCATGCATTCATCGCCCAGCCAACCATCCGGGCCGAGCCGGTTGTACCAAGGTATTTTGCAATTGCCCCGTAAGATGTTACTCTGCCCGGCGGTATTTGTTTGGCTACTTCGTAAACTTTACTGAAAAAATCGGACATGCTTTTTTATTAGTAGTGAGTATTTAGTACCGAGACAAGAAGTTTAGAAGATAATAATTTATGGGTTCAATAAAAGTATCGAGTATTTTTTCAAGATAAGATATTACTTTTTTTGTTTACTAATTACTTAATACTTTATACTAAATACTTCCCCCAGCACTTCTTCCATAACTCCGGTACTCGTCTTTTTCGATTTTAATTTCGGGTTCAGTAAGTTCTTTATCTTTTAAAATAAAAGCTAGATATTTTATTGTAATTCCACGACTTAACCACTGTTTTTCGTAAAAGGTTTTTATTTGTAGAGTTTCATTTAGTATCTCCGATTCATACAAATTATCGGTTTCGGCTAAAACTTCAAATTTATTTAAATGAACCATTGAATGTGTGTAGGTAAATTGAAAATTACTATCTGTTTTCAAATGAATAATTCCATTTTTTTTCAGAAACGATTTGTACCTTTTCATAAAAGTAGTTGATGTTAATCGTTTGCTAGTTTTTTTCATTTGCGGATCGGGGAATGTGAGCCAAATTTCGGCAATCTCATCTTCGCCAAAAAATTGCCCAATAATTTCGATGTTAGTACGCAAAAATCCAACGTTATTCAAACCTTTTTCGAAAGACAGTTTTGCACCATTGTATAATCGGGCACCTTTTATATCTACTCCAACGTAGTTTAAATTTGGATTTTGTTCGGCCAAAGCTACAGAATACTCTCCTTTGCCACAGCCAAGTTCGAGAATAATTGGATTGTCGTTTTTAAAAAAATCCTTCGCCCAATTTCCTCTCAAATAAAAATTGTCTTGTTTTATTTTATTATACGGAGCCTGAACTACATGCTCGAAAGTCTCCATTTCGTCGAATTTTGCTAACTTATTTTTACTCACTGTTTTAATATTTATTACTCTGCGGCATAAATTAAAATTATCATTGACTTTTGTTTAAAAGATTCTCTCCTAAGGGAAGATACCGAAGGCAGAGGGGTATTTACTGTTTACAATTTAATCTGCAATCTTTTCCACCCGAAATCCAATGTCTGTAATTCCTTCAAGCATTTCGTCGCGCATTCCATGCTTTATGTTTACAGTATATTCGCCCGAAACAGGAAAAAACACACCACTTTTGTAAACAACTTGCCGGGTTTTAATTCCTCCAAAACCTTCACCCAACCATTTTCCTCTCTGATCTGCAAGAAGTAATTCCAATGTATCAGTAATCCCAATTTCTCCGGGTTGGTTTATTTCAATGAACAACCATAAATTACTGTATTTATAATTAATGTCGTTTCGTGTGTTTATATACAAATTATGGTTTTGTAGTGTATCTGTAATCGCGATATTAAAAACTGCCACAGAGTCTTTGTGCCATCCGTTTTCCGGAATTGGTTTATATTCTTCGAAAGCCATATCAATGTTGCATGCCCAAAAAATAGTTAGTAAAAAAGCAGCAATTATAATTTGAAATGTAAATTTATTCATCGTTGATTTTGATTGCGATTTGGTCGGCGTTTGAAGCTTCGCCTCTTATTATGGGTCTTTTTCTTAGGACGATCGAAACGGTGTAAATCGTCTTGCCCTACAACATTTGTGAACGATTCTTTCTCTAATGCATCTACATTCTCACTTTCCAGTAAAAGCCTGTCCGGTTTTTTGCCATTTTTATTTAAGTGTTGAATCTCTTTTACTCTTTTTACCGGAATAGTAACATGCGAAGAAGGTGCATTCCCTTGTAACATATAAGAGTACGTATTACTTAAAATATCGGCTTTAATAAAATAATAAAGTCCGTTTTCTGTTTCTAAAGGAATATTGTTTGATGGGAAATCTTTTTGAGCATCAATATATGTTGCCAGTTCAAAATTTAAGCAACATTTTAATTTTCCACATTGTCCGGCAAGTTTTTGTGGATTTAACGAAATCTCTTGATATCGAGCTGAATTAGTAGATACCGAAACAAATTTATGCATCCACGTAGAACAACAAATTTCTCTTCCGCAGGGTCCAATTCCTCCAATTCTACCAGCTTCCTGGCGTGCTCCAATCTGTTTCATTTCCACACGGATATGAAAATTTTCAGCCAGTACTTTTATCAATTCCCGAAAATCAACACGCTCGTCGGCTATGTAATAAAAAATTGCTTTTGTGCGATCGCCTTGATATTCCACATCGCCAATTTTCATATTCAAATGTAAATCGGCTGTTATTTGTCTGGAACGTATCATGGTTTGGTGCTCCAACGAAATTGCCTCTTTCCATTTATCTATATCTACAGATTTTGCTTTTCGATATATTTTCCTGAACTCACCATTAATAAGAGTGGGTTTATGTTTATTAAGTTGATATTCAACAAGTTCTCCCATTACCGAAATTACTCCAATATCGTGCCCTGGACTACTTTCAACAGCAATTAAATCGCCAACTTTTAGTTTCAGGTTATTTACATTTCGGTAGTAATCTTTGCGTGTATTTTTAAAACGAACTTCAACAATACCTTTTATACGAGCCGAAGGTTGAACATCTTTTAACCAATCGGTAACATGTAGTTTTGCGCAACACACTGATTCGGAATTACAAACACCTCTTTCTATGGTTTCAACATCTTGCATAGTATTGTTTTGGAACAGGTATGTTTTATGGCGTTGAAGCTAATAAAAAATACATTCTGTTGTACAAAAATAGTAATTTTAATAAGGTTGAATATGTAAAATTGTCAAAATTTATGAATAGATATTTCTATAATTTAATGACTTTTAAATAGCAGACATTAAAAACATACAAATCAATTATAACTAAAATCTTAATTCCTTGTATAAGAATGTTTCTCAACTTTTTATTCCAATAAATTGTCTTATTTTCGTGTGTTTATAAAGATTTGATTTTATGTGGTTTAAGGTTTCCGGACTTATTCTTAGGAATAAAATATTGCTACTCACAGTTTTAGCTGTTATCACAATATTTTTTGGATGGCATGCAAAGCAAGTAGAAATGTCGTATTCGTATGCTCAGATGCTCCCCAAAAAGGATCAGGCATTTAAAGATTATCAGAAATTTGTTGAAGTTTTTGGAGAGGAAGGAAACTTGATAATTGTGGGAACTCAAGACTCCAACTTTTTTCAATTGGAGAAGTTTCAGAAATGGCGAGAGTTGTGTAAAGATCTTTCGGGAATTGAGGGTGTTGAAAATTTGCTGTCGGTTTCTAATACTTACAACCTTCGTAAAAACACAAAAAAGAAACAATTTGAAATAGAGAATATTTTCCCTGATACTATTTCAACTCAAGAAGAACTTGATATATATGCAAATAAATTTAAAGGTTTACCTTTTTATAAAGATGTAGTTTACAATAGCAAAACCGATGCTTATTTGCTGGCCATTACCGTAAATAAAGATAAGATGAAAACCAAAGAGCGCGAGCAAATGGTTAAATCTATTCAGCAATTGTGCCAAAAATTTGAAAAGGATGAGAATGTAAAATTGCACTACTCCGGACTCCCTTATATTCGAGTGGTAAATGCAATAAAAATAAGGTCAGAATTGTACCTTTTTAGTGCCCTCGCTTTACTTATTTGTATAATAGTTCTATTTATATTTTTCCGCTCTTTTAAAGCTGTTTTCTTTCCGGTTTTAATTGTACTTATTGGCGTAGTTTGGTCCATGGGAATGCTTCATCTTTTTGGATTTAAGGTTACAATTTTATCTGGTATGATTCCTCCGTTATTAATTGTAATTGGAATACCAAACAGTATTTATATGCTGAATAAATTTCATCATGAATATGTTAGTCATGGAAATAAAATAAAAGCATTGCAACGTGTTATAATTAAAATAGGTAACGCTACATTTCTAACTAATTTGACTACTGCCGCGGGGTTTGCAACATTCATAATTGTAAAAAGCGATATTTTAAAAGAGTTCGGAATTGTTGCTTCATTAAATATTTTGGGGCTGTTTGTGTTGTCGCTTTTATTAATTCCAATATTTTTCAGTTTTATCGAACCGCCCTCATCTAAAAGTGTTCAGCATTTAGATAGTAAATTTATTTCGCGGATTATAGATCGATTAATAAAAATTACTCAACATCGCCGAAAAACAGTTTACATTATCACAATAGTTGTTCTTGGCTTGGGTGTTTATGGAATTACACTGATGAAAAGTTCGGGCTATTTTCTTGATGACATTCCTGAAAGTGATCCTGTTTTTATTGACTTAAAATTCTTTGAAAAGAATTTCGATGGACTGATGCCAATTGAAATTATGATTGACACCAAAAAACCGGGCGGTGCAATGCAGTTAACTACTTTTAGGAAAATAGAACAATTGGAAAAAAAACTTGCCAATTACAGTGATCTTTCATCTCCAATGTCGCTATTAAATTTATTGAAATTCTCGAAACAAGCCTTTTATAACGGGTACGAAAAATATTATAGCTTACCCAATAATCGAGAGAAAAATTTTATTCTTCAATACGCTTCAACCGGAGAAAAAAATGTAGAGTTGCTACACTCTTTTTTAGATAGTACACGCCAAATAACACGAGTAAGTATTCGCGTAAAAGACGTGGGAACCAGTAGAATGGAGGAGATATACGCCGATTTAAATATGCACATCGACTCAATTTTTACATCCGACAAATACGATGTAACGGTAACCGGCTCAAGTATAATAGTATTTAAAGGAACTCAATATTTACTTAAAAATCTGGTTACGAGTCTGGCATTAGCAATTTTGCTTATTTCTATCTTTATGGCAATCATGTTCTCGTCGTGGAGGATGGTTATTTTGTCGTTAACTCCCAATGTAATTCCGTTAATTTTTACTGCGGCAATTATGGGTTTTGCCGATATTCCCATAAAGGCATCAACTATTTTAATATTCAGTATAGCATTTGGTATTTCTGTTGACAATACAATTCATTTTCTTGCCAAATACCGACAAGAATTGAACGTAACAAATTGGGACATTAAAAAGTCGGTAATATTAGCTTTGAGAGAGACCGGTGTAAGTATGTTATACACTTCGGTTGTGCTATTTTTTGGATTTGGAATTTTTGCTATTTCGAGTTTTGGAGGAACGCAAGCTTTGGGAGTTTTAGTGTCGCTTACTTTATTGGTAGCAGTTACGTCGAATCTTATTTTACTTCCGTCGTTGTTGTTTGGTCTCGACAGATTAACAACTACCAAAGCATTTAAAGAGCCTCTTTTACACATTTACGACGAAGAAGAAGATATTGATTTAGATGAACTAGAAATTTACTATTCTGATAAAAAATCTGATAAAAAAGATAATTAGTAGTCGAAGTCAAAAATCAATACACATATTTGTAATATTGAAATGAAACAAGCATCCATCAGCTGACGGACACAGGATGATGATTAATTAGCGAGATACATATGTTACCGTTAAAAACAAACATTTATAAACATATGAAAAAAATTTATTCAGTAGAAGAGCTTCAACGAATTATAAATACTGAAATTAATATTCGTTCTGAAGAATTAAAAAACGATAATCCTCTTAATTTATATTCACCTATTAATTATTCGCTCAAAATTGGAGGGAAAAGATTACGACCAGCACTTCTATTGCTAAGTTACAATTTGTTCTCCGACAAAATAGAGAACGCTCTTCCATCGGCAGTTGCTATCGAAGTTTTTCATAATTTCACTTTGCTTCACGACGATATTATGGACAAAGCCGAAGTGAGGAGAAATCAGCCCACAGTTCATGTGCAGTACGATGAGAATAGTGCAATTCTTTCGGGTGATGCAATGGCATTTTTATCTTATAAATACCTACTCGAAAAAAAGTCTGAAGGTCTGGCAAACGTAATAGAACTATTTTCGAAAACTGCTATTGAAGTTTGCGAAGGACAGCAATACGATATGGATTTTGAAAATAGACTAGACGTAACAGAGAGTGAATACATGGGAATGATTCGGCTTAAAACGGCAGTTTTATTGGCGTGTAGTTTAAAGACGGGCGCACTGCTCGCAAATGCTGGTATCGAAATAGCAAATCAACTTTACGAATTTGGGATAAATATTGGATTGGCATTTCAGTTGCAAGATGATTTGTTAGACTCTTTTGGAAATCAAAAAACATTTGGGAAAAAAATAGGTGGAGATATTCTATCTAACAAAAAAACTTACCTGCTAATTAAGGCACTTGAAACAAGTTCCGCAGCAGAAAAAAGTGAACTTTTAGATTGGATAGAAAAAGAAGATTTTATTGCTGAAGACAAAGTTGCTGCAATATTGAATATTTACAATCAACTGAATATAGAAGAGTTGACACAATTTAAAATTGATTATTATTTTCAGAAATCAACTTCTATTCTCCAAAACCTCCCAGTTAAAAGTAACAATATTATACCACTTGCCAAATTAAGTAATCAGCTATTAAAACGCAACTATTAAGAAATTAAAATTTGTTTTAAAAAATATTTTATTTCATTGGCAAAATGCAAAACAATGCTAAATTTGTTCAGCATTAAAAATCTTGGTTAGATACCATCAAATTCAAATATTTATGGCTCAAAATATTGGTAAAATCATTCAGATAATTGGTCCTGTTGTCGATATTAGTTTTGAAAGAGAGGGAGGCGAACTTCCGGCTATTAACGATGCATTGGCAATAATTCGCGAAGAGAAAGAAAATGTAGTAGTAGAGTGCCAGCAACACATTGGAGAAAATACAATTCGCTGTGTAGCAATGGACTCAACCGATGGATTACGTCGAGGCATGGATGTTAAGTCGTTGGGAAACCCTATTATAATGCCAAAAGGAGAAGCAGCACTAGGACGATTACTTAATGTTATTGGAGACTCGATTGATGGATTAGAACAATTACCAAAAGATGGGTTAAACATTCACAATAAACCTCCAAAATACGAAGATCTAACAACTGAAACTGAAATTCTTTTTACCGGTATTAAAGTAATAGATTTAATTGAGCCTTATGCAAAAGGAGGTAAAATTGGATTGTTTGGTGGTGCCGGTGTTGGTAAAACAGTACTAATTCAGGAACTGATAAATAACATAGCGTTGGCACACAGTGGGCTTTCTGTTTTTGCTGGTGTTGGAGAACGTACAAGAGAAGGCAACGACCTTTTGCGCGAAATGATTGAAGCAGATATTGTTGACTACGGCGAAGAGTTTAAAGAGTCGATGGAAAGTGGAAGTTGGGATTTATCGAAAGTTGATAATGAAAAAATTAAGGACTCGAAACTAGCCATGGTTTTTGGGCAAATGAACGAGCCTCCGGGAGCTCGTGCCCGTGTTGCACTTTCGGGATTAACTATTGCTGAAAGTTTGCGCGATGGAGACGGATCTCCAAATAGTGGAAAAGATATACTTTTCTTTGTCGATAATATTTTCCGTTTTACACAGGCTGGTTCCGAGGTGTCGGCACTGCTGGGAAGAATGCCTTCTGCGGTTGGATATCAACCAACATTGGCGACCGAAATGGGTGTGATGCAAGAGCGAATTACTTCAACAAAAAATGGTTCTATTACTTCGGTTCAGGCAATTTATGTACCTGCCGATGATTTAACCGACCCTGCTCCAGCAACAACTTTTGCACACCTAGATGCAACAACGGTACTTAGTCGTAAAATTTCGGAGTTAGGTATTTATCCAGCGGTTGACCCATTAGATTCAACATCGCGGATTTTAACTCCTGACATTGTTGGAGACGAACATTATAACTGTGCGCAGGATGTAATTATGTTGCTACAACGTTATACGGAGTTGCAAGATATTATTGCCATTTTGGGAATGGACGAACTTTCTGAGGAAGATAAACTTGTTGTTCATCGTGCACGTCGTGTGCAACGTTTCCTGTCGCAACCATTCTTTGTAGCTACACAATTTACAGGTCTCGAAGGCAAATTGGTTTCTATTGAAGACACAATTAAAGGATTCAATATGATTATGAATGGCGAAGTTGACAAATATCCGGAAGCTGCATTTAACCTTGTTGGTACTATTGAAGATGCTATTGAAAAAGGTGAAAAAATGTTGGCTGATAACTAATTCTGAATAAAAAACTATGTACTTAGAGATAATTACACCTGATAAAAAAGTGTTCGAAGGCGAAGTTAAATTGGTTCAACTTCCGGGAAGTAAAGGAGGTTTTGAAATTTTAACAAATCATGCTCCTATTCTTTCTACACTAAGGGAAGGGACTATTAAGGTTACTGACAGTAACGATAAAGAGCATTTATTTGAAGTAACAGGAGGAGTAATAGAAAATAAGTCAAATAAAATAGTTGTTCTGGTTGAATCTGTTTAGAATAAAAATATTATTTTATAAAAATCCCTGTAAGCTAATACTTTCAGGGATTTTTGTTTAGATACACGTGTGAGATTTTTGTTGTATTTCTGAAATAAGATTCTGATATTTGCGTTTAAAGGTTTCAAACTTTAGTCTTCCCGCTTTTATAAATGAAGGTGAAATTTCTAATAATAAGGTTTAGTTCAATTGGCGATATTGTTTTAACATCGCCGGTTACTCGTTGCTTGAAAAACCAAGTAAAAAATGCCGAAATTCATTTTATTACCAAACGAAAATATGAAGCTATTTTAGATGCCAACCCAAACATTGATAAGGTTCATGTTTTCGACGAGAATCTTATAGGAATGTTTCATTCATTAAAAGAAGAGAAATTCGATTATATCATAGACCTTCATCATAATTTTAGAAGTGGTCGGATTAAAAGAAGAGTTAAGGCTAAATCTTTTTCGGTTAATAAGTTGAATTGGCGAAAAATGCTGCTTATAAGATTAAAGATTAACCGGCTTCCAAAAAAACATATTGTTGATCGCTATCTCGAAACTATATCAACTTTCGATATTAAGAATGATGGAGAAGGACTCGACTTTTTTATTCCTGAAAAAGAGATATTTAAAAATGAAGAATTGCCCGAGCCATTTCAGAATGGTTATATCGCTTTTGTGATTGCCGGAACATATTACACAAAAAAACTTCCGGTTGAAAAAGTATCTGAAATTTGCCAAAACATAAAATATCCTGTTATTTTACTTGGAGGTAAAAATGAATTCGATGAGGGTGAAAAGGTTTTGTCTCAATCAAAAGGAAACGTATTAAATTATGCCGGAAAAATTAGTTTAAACCAGTCGGCATCTTTAGTTCGTGCGGCAAATTTGGTTTTAACAAACGACACCGGATTAATGCACATTGCTGCCGCTTTCAAAAAAAGAATACTCTCGTTTTGGGGAAATACAGTGCCCGATTTTGGTATGGTCCCTTACCAACCGCTGCAAGTTTCTAAAATAGTTGAAGTTGAAAATTTAAAATGTCGCCCGTGCTCTAAATTAGGACATAAAAATTGTCCTAAAAAACATTTTAAATGTATGAATGAAATTAATACGACGGAAGTAATAGAGTGGATAAACCAACACTTCCTGTAACAACATATAAATCAGCATAATACAATTCACGCAATGACATCAAAAAGTAATAAGGTAGATGCGCTGTTTTCAAATTTCAACTGTGCTCAAACTGTATTTAGTTTATTTGCTCCTGAATTGGGGATAGATAAAAATGCAGCTCTGAAAATTTCGAGTGGTTTTGGTGGCGGAATGACTTGTGCCGAAACATGTGGAGCAATAACAGGTTCGTACATGGTAATCGGAATGAAACATGGACATTCAACTTCGAACCCCGATGAAAAGGCAAATACAAAACTGCGTATTCAAAAATTCAACGAAAAATTTATTGCTAAACATGGGAGTTTAATATGCAAAAAACTCCTTGGTTCCGATATTTCAACTGTGGAAGGACTATCTTTTGCCCACGAAAAAAATATGTTAAAATTAAAATGCCCTAATTTTATTAAATCGGCTTGCGAAATTTTAGAGAGTGATTTATGAACTTATTGTAAGTTTTAATGTTTTATTTTCGTACAAATTTTAGAAGAAACAAGCATGATAAATATTTCGGAAACAGATCAGAAATTATTATCCATTTACATAGAAACAAGCTTGTGAATTCTATCGAATACCTTTGATATAATTAATAATATAAGGTAAATACATTTAGAAATTTTAAATTATAATAAGATGAAATGTAATGTTGGGAAAATTGACAGATTAATGAGAATTGTTGTTGGTTTAGTAATTGCTATTTTAGGAGTGTGGTTCGACAGCTGGTGGGGATTGGTTGGACTTGTTCCAATGACAACAGGGTTGTTTAGATGGTGCCCACTTTATTCCCTATTGAAATTTTCGACTGATAAAGAAGAAAAATAACGAAAGAAATTATTGAGAGCGACAAAGTTAATGTCGCTCTTTTTATTTTAATACGTTTAACCATTTTCAGCCCAAACCGAAATACATTCTGTAATAAATACAAAATCAAAACGTTTAATAATTCTATAAAAGCAACATTTTATTCTATTTTTGAATTGGGAAATATGAATGCACATAATTGTTGCATTCAGAAAAAAAATTGAGATGAAACGAGCATCCGTCAGCTGACGGACACAGACGGATGTTTATAAACAAGTTTCATCGAAATGAGCTTGCGAATTCTATCGAATACCTTTGAAGTAATTAATAATATTAGGGAAATACCTTTAGAAACTAAACTTATAATGAGATAAAAATGAGATACTTGCTTGCATTTACTCTAATTATTCTATTGTTTATTGGGTGCACTGTTAAAGATAAAGATCCGAATTTAATGTTACAAAAAGAGATAACAGAAAACTGGATATTTAATCAGGTTGGGAGAAATGATTGGCTGCCGGCCACGGTTCCAGGCACAGTTCATACCGATTTGCTTGCCAACGATAAAATAGAAGACCCTTTCTACAGAATGAATGAACACGATCTACAGTGGATTGACAAAGTAGATTGGGAGTACAAAACCACTTTTTTAGTTGATAAAAGTTTACTTCAAAAAGATATTATTGAACTCGACTTTAAAGGTCTCGATACTTATGCCGATGTTTTTGAAAACGGAAAAAAAGTACTGATTGCCGATAATATGTTTCGCGAATGGCAGGCCAATGTTAAAAAGGTTTTGAAAATTGGAGAAAATGAATTGCATATTATTTTTCACTCGCCCATAAATGAGGGAATTAAAAAATACAATGCACAAGGTTATGTAATTCCAGTATCGGATAACGATTTAGCTTTTATTGGTAAGGTTGAAGACCAAAAGCAAGTTAGCATTTACACCCGAAAAGCTGGATACCATTTTGGCTGGGATTGGGGACCACGATTAGTTACCAGTGGAATTTGGCGTCCTGTTACTTTGAACGGTTGGGATGAAGCAAAAATTGAGAATCTCCAAATTATTCAAAATAAAATAGAAGATAAAAAAGCAATATTTACGGCAGTATTCGAAATTGATGCTACGGCAAAAGGCATGGCAAATATTTCTATAAAAAATGATGAATTAGAACTCGTAAATTCTGCTATTCAACTTACAAAAGGGGTGGCAAAATATAAGGTCGATTTTGAAATCGAGAATCCAAAATTATGGTGGACAATTGGTTTGGGAGATCCGCATTTATATAATATTTCGGGCGAATTAGATATTGACGGGCGAAAAATTGTGGAAAATACACGCATTGGAATTCGAACATTGGAGTTAATTCGCGACAAAGACGATGAAGGAACTTCTTTCTATTTCAAATTAAACGGGCACCCGGTTTTTATGAAAGGTGCTAATTATATTCCTAACGATGTTTTTTTACCGAGAGTTACCAAAGAGAATTATCGAACTGTTGTAGAAACGGCAAAAAATTCGAATAATAATATGCTTCGTATTTGGGGCGGCGGCGTTTACGAAGAGGATATTTTTTACGATCTCTGCGATGAAAATGGCATTTTGGTTTGGCAAGATTTTATGTTTGCATGTGCCATGTTTCCCGGCGACGAGGCCTTTCTTGAAAATGTAAAACAAGAGGCGATAGATAATGTTAAGCGTTTACGAAATCACCCCAGTATTGCTTTGTGGTGTGGGAATAACGAGATTCTTGCTGCCTGGGAAGGCTGGGGTTGGAAACAAAAAGCTGAGGCAGAGAGTAAAGAAAATGCCAATAAAATATGGCAAGCATATGTCGATATTTTTCATAAAATATTGCCTGAAGTTGTTGCGGAATTCGATTCGCAACGAAGTTATTGGGGTTCGAGTCCATCGTCTGGAGAGGGAGTGCCAGCAGATTTGGTAAATGGCGACGAACATTATTGGGGAGTTTGGTGGGGAAAAGAACCTTTCGAAAATTATGCCACTCACCTTCCACGGTTTATGAGTGAATATGGGTTTCAGTCGTTTCCCGAAATTGCAACAGTACGAAAGTATGCACTACCCGAAGATTATGATATTTTTTCTGATGTAATGAAATCGCACCAGCGTTCGTCAATTGGCAACGGAACAATAGAATATTACATGTTTAAAGAGTACAAACAACCCAAAGATTTTGAATCATTTTTGTACGTAAATCATGTTTTGCAAGCCGAGGGAATTAAATTTGGTTTAGAGGGGCATAGACGTGCAATGCCATTTACAATGGGCAGTTTATATTGGCAAATTAATGATTGTTGGCCAGTGGCATCGTGGAGTTCTACCGATTATTATCAGAATTGGAAAGCACTTCAATACTATGTTAAAAAAGGATTCGAGCAGGTTTTAGTTAGTCCGCACGAAGACAAAGTGAAGTTTAAAGTTGGTATTGTAAACGATAGACTTGAACCTATAAATGCAGAATTGAGATTACAATTAATAAATTTCGATGGAAAAACAATTTGGGAAGAAGCATCGTTGGTTGAAATTCCTGCAAATTCGAGCGACAATTATTTTGATGTAAATAAATATGAATATCGATATAAATATCGTAAGCAGCTTTCAAATATGGTTTTTACTGCCGAGTTGGTTGAAAATGGCAAAGTATTATCAAAAAATTCATACTATTTCCTTCCGTATAAAAACTTAAAAATCCCACAGCCAACTGTTGAATATTCCATTATAAAAACTAATTCAGGTTTTAATATTGAATTAAAAACTGATAAACTAGCTAAAAATATTTACCTGCAAATTGGTGATGAGAAGGGCTTTTTCTCTGACAACTATTTTGATTTGCTACCAGGCGATGGAGTGTCAATTAATCTTAAAACAAAAATTATGGAAGCAAAATTGAAAGAGGTTTTAACGGTGCGTACTTTGGATGGAGCGTTTTAGTTGGAAATTATTCAACTAATATAACTTCAAAGCCTGTCCAACTTTCAAAACTGAAGACTCTTTAATATGGTTTACATTGCATATATGATTAATAGACATTTTAAACCGGCGCGAAATTCGCCACAAGGAATCGCCCGACCGTACAGTATAATATTGAGGCACACCCTCGTTTACCGAATAACCTTTGGGGATTAAACGGCGTTGTAATTGCGCAAGGCTTTTTACAGATTCTACATCATTTCTAATTTCTCCCAACTTATAGTCATAAATTAACTCCGGGTCGTAAGGGTGATTATTTTCTCTAATTTCAAAATGGAGATGACTTCCTGTTGAACGCCCCGTATTTCCAGCTCGTCCAATCGGTTCGCCTCTGTTTACACGACTGCCCGATTTTACAATAAATTTAGAGAGGTGCGCGTAAAAAGTTTTAATATTTTTTTCGTGTTGAATGATAATCAAATTCCCAAAACCGTAATAGTAACGCGAACTAATAACTTGTCCTTCGAATGCTGCACGAATTGTATCACCCGTAGCACTTCTAATATCTAAACCATTGTGCATTCGTCCACGGCGCGGTCCAAACCTGCTAATAATTTTATTCTGAACAGGAAACTGAAATTTTGAAAGCATAATGCCGGTGGTTAAACTTTGGTCGTAACTTGAGCCTGATAAATTTATTCCCCGCTTCTCAATTTCAGAAATGGAAAGTGGCAAAAACTCACCCGGCACAATTACCAACTCATCGGTATTAATATATTGTGCACGCACCGAAATAGTGCCAATAAAAAGTAAAAAAGAGATAAGTCCCAATTTCCAAATCATTTTGCAAAAAACGTATTTTTTTTTGAATAG
>DAOVTY010000325.1 GCA_030632865.1 Bacteroidota bacterium | reverse complement strand
GAATCAACACCATAAATTTTTTGTAAATCAACAGCATTTTTAAATACTCCACCCTTATTCCGGTAATTTAAAAGATTTTTAGCCTGAAAATTATTAAACCCAAATTCTTGTAATTTATCAAGATCAACTTTGTTGGGATCGAAATATCCAGTTATTTTCTTTTTAATTACTCCAGGTGAATCAGGTTTTAAAACGATCTCCTTTTTAATTTCAACAAAGGGTTTAATTAAATTAAATATTGAATCACTCATTCCATAAACCTTTTGCAAATCATCCACAATATAGAATTTGGCTCCTGCATTTCTATAACTTATTAAATTTCGTTTAACAAAAGATGGAATAGAAAGTGAATCGAGTTTATTTTCGGATATAGTATTTGGATTGAATTTGAAAAGATTTAGTGCCGGATTAACAGAATTTGTGCTTTCTGCTTCCAATTCACTCAACATTTTCTCAAATTCAGCAAAATCGGAAGTCGGTTCAGGTTCCCAATAACTGACAATTACGTTTACTATCAGAACAAATAATATTAACGAGCTCAAAATAAGAAGACCATTTCTGTCTGATCTGGAAAATTTCAGAAGCTGACTTAAAATGTGCTTAATGGGATTGTTCATAAAAACCGGATTTGAAACTACTTTTAGGCGTAAACTAAAACACCTTAAATTTATAGAATTTAGATATCAAACCCAAATTGATTAAAAAAAGATTACAAACAAAGCCGAATGCAACTGATTAGCTAAAAATTTAATAGTCCTACTTTATTCATTAAAACAATTGCAATAGCTATTGGAGCAATAAATTTCACAAGAAAAATAAAGGCGGATAATGCAACTCCAGATAATTTCCCTCCATTTGCACTTTCCTCTCTCACTTTTTTCCGTCCAAAAAACCAACCAACAAATACAGCTATAAATAACCCCCCAATTGGCAATAATAAATTAGCAGAAATCCAATCCATTAAATCGAAGAAATTTAATCCGAAGAATGTGTAAGGAGACAATACTCCCATTGACAAAGAACATAAAACCCCAAGTATAGATATTAATATAGTAGCCAAATAAGTTGCCCCTTTTCTTCCCATATTAAATTCTTCCTTAAAATAAGCAACAACTACTTCTAATATTGAGATGGAAGAAGTTAGTGCAGCAACAGTTAAAAGCACGAAGAATAAAATTGAAAAAACAAATCCACCAGGCATTTGATGAAATACATTAGGAAGAGTTATAAATATTAAACCCGGGCCTTCTGTTGGAGCAATTCCGAAAGCAAAAACTGCAGGAAAAATTGCAATGCCAGCCAAAATCGCAATTACTGTATCGGCAATTGTAACTTGTATAACTGTACTTACCAAATTGTTATTTTTGCTAATGTACGATCCGTAAGTTATTAATGTACCCATTCCTAAACTCAATGTAAAAAAGGCATGCCCGAGTGCGCTTAAAACACCATCGCCGGTAAGTTTTGAGAAATCGGGCTTAAAAAGAAAATCCAACCCAGCCTTTGCACCTTCAAGTGATACTGATTTTATACTTAAACCTATTAAAATAACGACCAAAACGGGCATTAATATTTTGGTATATTTCTCTATCCCTTTTTTAACACCTATTATAACAATTGCACCAGTTATTAACATAAAAGTGAGTTGTAGTATTACTGGTTTCACTGGCGATTCTGTCAGTGCCGTAAAAAGCGATGTGATCTCTTCCGGACTTTTTGATGAAAATCCATCTTTTACCGAAAGAATAATATACTGAATGCTCCATCCTGCAACAACTCCATAAAACGACAAGATTAAAAATGCAGCGCTAACACCCAAGATTCCAATGTATTTCCATGGAGTTCCCGGTGCTAAAACCTTGAAGGCACCAAATGCATTCCTCTGCGATTTTCGCCCAATAATTAATTCGGAAAGCATTACTGGCAAACCAATTGCTACAATAAATGCCAGATAAACAAACAAAAAAGCAGCCCCTCCATAAATTCCCGCTATATAAGGGAACTTCCAAATATTCCCCAGTCCAACTGCTGAACCAGCTGCAGCTGCGATTACACCAAATTTTGACCCAAATGTATCTCTTGATTGATTTTTATCTGACATAAACAAAACTATTAAATTGAAACCTAAAAGTGCACGAAACTATTGTTTTAATATTTAAAGAGCGCTAAAATGCAAAAAAAAAAATTCATGGGGGAAAAAGAGGAATATAAAACGTTGAAAATATTAAAATGGGTAACCTATGGCAAACGAATAGTTAAAATCATTACTGGTTATTGGTCTGGTTCCAATAATCCATCCTCGACTTTCTTCTTGTGCAGGGTCTCTCACTTTCATGCCAATGTCAACTCTAAAAATAAAATAATTTAAATCGAGGCGCACTCCGGTACCTGTTCCAAACGCGATCTGTTTATAGAAACGATTAAATTTAAAAAGTGCCCCTTCCCTGTTATCTTTAGAATTTATTGCCCAAATGTTTCCGGCATCTAAAAACAGGGCTCCTTCTAAAAAGGATGTAAATTTATAACGGTACTCCAGATTTGCTTCTAATTTAATATCCGAAGATTGATTGGGATAAGTGTTCGGCGGGGCTTCGTATGAACCAGGTCCCAACGCACGTACTTGCCATGCTCTAAT
>DAOVTY010000026.1 GCA_030632865.1 Bacteroidota bacterium | reverse complement strand
TCCTTAATCCGTGAAAATCTTGCCAAGTTTCTTGCCAGATAAATTGAATAATAATGAATAATCAGGATAAAATTTAAAATAGTTTTATTTGAATGAATTGTAATACAGACACATGACAAACCATGGAAATCTGTTTTCTGGGACTCATAATCAGGTGGTCCCTGGTTCAAGCCCAGGTGGGCCCACTAAATAAACAAGGCACTTTCAGCGATGGAGGTGCCTTTGTAATTTAAAACAACTGCAACAAAATATCATCATGGCAATGTTATATTGAAAATTGAAACATTTAAATATAAAACAACCACCAATGTTTATTAATTATTTATATTGAAATCCTTTAAATCAGTTTTTCCGATTATTATTGTAATCCAGATTGTGAACAATTCATTAATAAACCCAGATGTATAAATTATCATTTACTTTCATATGATTATAATTGTTTATTTTCAAGGCATCATATGGAACTCACCCTTAATCATTCCCTTGTGCCCGTCAGCCGACGGATACTCGTTTCATCTTACTTTTCTTTGTTTCATTTTTAACATGTGGGCAAAGTAAAACACAAAAAATGGTACGAAGGAACGCAGATTGAACCAGCTATTCCAGAATCAATATCCACTTTTACCTACGAAGATTATAGACAAAATAAAATTCCACTATTCTATATAAAAAAACAATAGAGCTAATAGATAAACAGTAAAAATAACTCCCACTAAAAAAATGTTTTTTCAATTCAATTAAATATTCTTTCAAATTGTTTAAATTCAAACCAAAAATTACACTTAAATCTAAACAATACAACTTATGATTATAATTAATTCTTATCCGCTTGCAGTTTTACTATGCGTTATAACAATGATGTGTTGGGGATCGTGGGCAAACACCCAAAAGCTAGCTTCAAAAGAGTGGAGTTTTCCGCTATTTTATTGGGATTATACAATTGGAGTTATAATTCTGTCGTTATTTTTTGGACTTACATTTGGGAGTAGTGGAGATAATGGACAATCTTTTATTCCAAATTTATTAAATGCTGCACCAAAGGCAATTTTGTTTGCTCTACTTGGAGGTGTGATTTTTAACATAGCTAATTTACTGCTAGTTGCTGCCATAGAAATTGCAGGAATGGCAATTGCATTTCCGATAGGAATAGGGATGGCACTTGTATTGGGTGTTATTACAAATTATTTGCCTAACCCTGAATTATACAATCCAACATACCTATTTTTAGGAGTTGGTTTAGTAGCTCTCGCAATTGTACTAAATGCAATGGCCTATAAAAAAGTATCGCTGGGAAGTAAGTCAACTAAAGGAATTTTATTGTCGTTGCTTGCTGGTTTATTGATGTCGTTTTTTTACCGTTTTGTTGCCGATTCAATGTCAACAGACATGATTAATATTACACCCGGAACATTTACTCCCTACACAGCTGTATTTGTTTTTTCAATCGGAATTTTCATTTCGAACTTTGTATTTAACTACTATTTTATGAAAAAACCGATAACTGGAGAATCAGTAACTTTTAAAATGTATTTTAAACAAGGAACACCAAAACTTCATATAATAGGAATTTTAGGCGGAGTTATTTGGAGCATTGGTATGATGTTAAGTATTATGGCTGGCGACATTGCCGGCTACGCAATTTCTTATGGATTAGGACAAGGAGCAACTTTAGTTGCAGCAATTTGGGGCGTGTTTGTTTGGAAAGAGTTTAAAGATGCACCTAAAGGAACATTTAAATTATTGACCTTCATGTTTGCCAGTTTTGTGGTAGGACTGATATTAATTATTCTTGCAAACGGAGCATAGAAAAAATATTATGGGGAAAATTGTAGTTATTGGCAGTAGCAATACCGACATGGTTATAACATCTGCAAAAATGCCATTGCCGGGAGAAACTGTAATGGGAAACGAATTTGATGTAATTGCCGGAGGAAAAGGTGCGAACCAAGCAGTTGCTGCGGCACGAGCTGGAGGAGATGTATCGTTTATTGCAAAAGTGGGAAACGATGATTTCGGGAAAAAGGCAATTGAAGGATATAAAAAAGACAATATCGACACAAAAAATATCTTTATCGATGAAAAAAAATCAACAGGAGTCGCGGTAATTATTGTTGACGAGACAACTGCACAAAATTCGATTGTTGTTGCACCGGGATCGAATGCAAATCTTTCAGTTAACGATATTCAAAAAGTAAAACAAGTTATTTTAGAGGCTGATATTTTATTGGTTCAATTAGAAATACCTATTGAAACAGTGCAGGCAGCCTTTAAAATCGCCAATAAAAATGGTGTAAAAACAATTCTGAATCCGGCACCGGCTCAGCAATTAAGCGACGAACTTTTAAATTTAGTTGATATTATAACACCCAACGAAACCGAAACTCAGCTATTAATTGGTATCGATCCCACAAACGAAAATGACATTAGGGATGCGGCAAAGAAACTACTAGGCAAAGTTAAAGAAGCTGTTTTAATTACTTTGGGAAGCAAAGGAGTTTACTATTTATCTAAGAATGGTGATGAAGGTTTTGTACCTGCTATTAAGGTTGATGCTGTTGATACAACTGCCGCCGGCGATGTTTTTAATGGTTATTTTGCAACCGGTTTAGCTAACGGCAATTCTTTTGAGGAAGCAATTGGTTTTGCAAATAAAGCAGCTGCAATTTCTGTTACACAAAAAGGAGCACAACCGTCGATACCAAAAAAATCTGATTTTAAAATTAATTGAATTATGCCAATAGCTCGTAATAAGCCTCTTCGTAAAAAAAGTTAGATTCATCAAATGCCGGTTCTAAATCATCAATCCAAATTGCATTAGGATCGTACTTAGCAAAAAATGGTTTGCCAACCCAACTTGGGTCTCTTCCTTGCAAGAAATTTAAAACAAATACTTTTTCGCCATTTACTTCTGAAACACCCATAATTTGAATTTTGCCTGGACTGCACGACATACTTGGTCCTTTAACCGTTCTGCAAATTCCACTAACCTGATTATATGCATTTCTATAAATTTGCCACGCACGTTTTAACGAAACTGCAAAATAATCTTGCGCTCCGGTGTCGCGAGCCACAAACATATAATACGGAATTACTCCCAAAGCAACCTGCTCTTCCCAGTTTTCTGCCCAAATATCGGCACTGTCGTTAATATTCCTCAGTATTGGAGATTGCGAACGAATTTGAACACCTGCCTCGATAAGTCTTTCAATTGCTTCGCGAACTGCATCGGTTTTTAATTCGCGCGGATGATTAAAGTGCGCCATTAAAGCTATATTTATTCCATTCTTTTTCACCTTCCTAAACAAATTAAGAAGATCATCCGCATCGTCATCAGTTGTAAATCTATATGGCCAATATGCTAATGATTTTGTTCCAATTCTAATATTTTTCAGGTTCGGAATATCAGCTTCAACTAAAGCATTAAAATACTCTTCAAAAAAGCGAGTTTTCATAACTGCCGGATCTCCTCCTGTAAACAGCACATCGGTTATTTGAGGATTTGCCTTTAAATATCGCACTAATTTATCTGCCTCTTTCATTGCAAATTTAAAGTCGTTTAACGCAAACTGCGACCACCTAAAACAGAATGTACAATATGCATGACAAGTTTGTCCCTGAGTTGGAAAGAACAGTACAATTTCTCTGTATTTATGCTGAATACCTGTTAATCTTTCACCCTCAAAAACAGGAACATTGCTCTCTTGTCCGGCAGGATTTGGATTTAATTTTAACCTTATTTTTTTAACCTCCTCTTGTACAATTTTTCTAGGCGAGTTATTTTTTAAAAGCGAAGCAACTTTTCTGAAACTTGCTTCGTCGAGCATATCTTTTTGAGGGAAGTTTAAAATAAATATAGGATCGTTTTCAAAATTAGTCCAATCAATTAACTCATCAACAACATAATTATCTGTTTTAAATGGCAACACTGTTCCTACTACTTCTATCACAAATTTTTGTTCTTCTGTTAGAATATTTATTTGTGGTATTTGCCTGAAATTATGAAGTGAATATTGTTTATACTGCATATATATAATTTAAAGAACTACTCTGTTAAAGTCGTATTTGTTTATTTTGCCTGCTGTCTCGACAAAAATCCAATCATAAAAAAAATTAGGATTTTTCTTTTTGAGCGAGGCAAATATACAAAAAAGAGAGGAATTATAAAAAGATACTAACATGCTTTCAAACTAATAGAAAACAATATCTAGAACTGATCGAATCTACTGGCATCCAACCTAATAAAAATAAAAAGCAAAATTGTAAATGACCAAAGCGAAGAACCACCATAACTAAAAAATGGTAACGGAATGCCAATTACGGGCATTAATCCAATTGTCATACCAATATTTACCATAAAATGAAAAAATAAAATGACTGCTACAGAATAACCATAAATTCGGGAGAAACCAGATCGTTGTCGCTCGGCCAACCATATTAACCTCATCAAAAGAATTAAAAAAAGTACAATAACCACCGAAGTGCCTGCAAACCCCCACTCTTCGCCAACGGTACAAAAAATAAAATCGGTACTTTGCTCAGGCACAAAATTAAATTTAGTTTGTGTTCCTTTTAAATATCCCTTTCCCCAGGATCCACCTGAACCAATTGCAATTTTACTCTGATTTACGTTGTATCCAGCACCAAGCGGATCTGATTCAATTCCAAGTAACTCGTTAATACGAGCCTGATGGTGTGATTCCAATAAGTTTTCGAAACCATAGTCAACAGTAAGTGTAAATAGGACTGATCCTAAAAATACCAACGAAATTACAGCGTAGTTCTTTAGGCGTTTTTGCAAACTTACCAGCAAAATAACTACTGAACCAAGGAGAGAGCCTGCTATTAAAACATTTGCCAAACCGTACTCTGTTTCTGTAACTAAATTCAATAAAAAAAATAAAATTATGCTAATTAAATATGCAGCAAAAATTCTTGCAAACTGAATTAGCTTTGTATTCAGAATTAAAAAAATTAGCAAAGCAACTCCCAATAAAACTAGGTAAAGTGTAATGCCGGGAGTTATTAATGCCATAATAAAAAGCACTGCTATTAGTGTTCCAAAAAATAGAACTATGCCAGATAAACCCTCGCGATATAATACCAAAACAAACGAGAAATAAACGAGTGCCGAACCAGTATCGTTTTGCAATAAAATGAATAATACCGGTGTAAAAATAATTGCTGCAATAGTTGCAAGAGATTTCAATTTATGGATTTTAAATCCGAAAACACTCATGTAACGTGCCAGAACAAGCGCCGTTGCAAATTTCATAAATTCTGAGGGTTGAAAGCCAAAACCACCAATTGTAAACCACGATCGTGCTCCGTTAATCTCTTTTCCAACAAACAAAACGGTAATTAATAATAGAACAAGTACTCCGTACAAAATATATGAGAAGAAAACATAAAAACTTGTATCGATAAGTAGAATAATAAATGCTAAAATAAACGCTGCACCTATCCAAATTAACTGTTTTCCGTAACGTTGTGAGGTATCTAATATACTTTGAAATTCGTCGTTATATACTGCTGCATAAATATTTAGCCAACCCATAAAAACCAACAACAGAAAAAGAAGAATGATAACCCAGTCAATATTTGCCCATGTATTGTTACGTTTTGCCATGCTATTTGGGTTGAATTGGATTTAACACATTAGCATCTATCATTCTTTTTTCTATATATTTTCTGTTCGATGAAATTGAGTCTGTTAAATATTTTTCTACCATTAAACTCGCCATTGGCGCGGCATAACGAGAACCCCAAACACCATTTTCAACATAAACAAAAATTGCTATTTCTGGGTTTTCGCGAGGTGCAAATGCAACAAAAACAGAATGGTCGGAACCTTGATTATTCTCTACAGTACCCGTTTTCCCACACATCTCAATGTCAGGAATTTTGGAAGTATAAACCAAATTCGTTTGGTGAACAGTTTGCGACATACCTTCAATTACAGGTTTAAAATATTCTTGATTAATCTGTACTTCATTCTTAATTTTAAAACTTTGCGAAATAAAATCTCCCTCAATTTTCTTAATAATATGAGGTTCGAAATAAAAACCCCGATTAGCTAAAATTGAGCCATAATTTGCCATTTGCAATGGTGTAACTCCCAACTCACCTTGACCAATTGACAATGAACGTACAGTAAGTGCATTCCAATGTCCCTTCCCATAAATATTATTGTAATACTCCTCAGTTGGCAAATCACCTTTTAATCCGTTGGAAAAATCGCTACTTACATTCTGTCCTATTCCAAAACTTTTAACATAATTGTACCAAACATTAAAACCTTCTGCCGATGTTTTTGAATTATTCAAAATTGACCGAAAAGTATTCCATAAAAAAGCATTGCACGACTCTCGAATTGCTTGAACAACATTAGTTGGCGTTATATGATCATGTGTGCATCGAATTGGTCTCGAACCTTGCCCCGAACAAGTAAACTTCGTATAAAGCTGAATTGCCTGCTCTTGCAACCCTATTAATACATTCAACGGTTTAAAGGTTGAACCCGGTGGATATTTTGCCAACAACGACCTGTTAAACAAAGGTTTTAATGTATCTGCCAAAAGCTCTGAATAATTCTTTCCACGAACCCGCCCAACCAAAAGTCCGGGATCGTAAGTTGGTGCACTAACAATTGCCAAAACTTCGCCGGTTAAAGGTTCAATTGCAACCACACTTCCTCTTTTATTCTGAAACAATTGTTCGGCATATAATTGCAAATCTAAATCGATGGTAGAGGTTATATTTTTACCAATTCGTGCAGGAATATCCTCCTCCCCATTTCGGTAACTACCTTGCACACGATTATATACATCAACCAAATTCTTTTTTACACCTTTTACTCCCCGTAATTGTTTTTCGTAAGTTTTTTCAATACCGCTAATTCCAATATAATCGCCTGATTTATAGTAACCATCTTTTTGAATATCGCTGCCAGAAACTTCGCCTACATAGCCCAAAGCATGTGCTGCAGCAGTGCTTGAGTACTCGCGCAATGTTCTCGATTGAGTATGAAAACCTTGAAATTTATACAGTTGTTCTTTTAATACAGCAAACCTTTCGGGAGAAATTTGCTTAATTAAAATAGATGGTTTGTATCTCGAATATTTCGTTGCTTTTGAAATTCCTGTCTCTAAATCCTCTTTCGAAATGTTAAGTAAATTACAAAAAAGAGTAGTATCAAATTTACTAACTTCGCGTGGTGTAATTAATAGATCGTAAGCCGTTTTATTATAAACAAGAAGCTTTCCGTTTCGATCGAAAACCAAGCCTCGGGCAGGGTATTGAGTTACTAGGCGTAAAACATTATTTGTTGCATACTGTTTATATGTAGAGTCGAGAACCTGCAATCTGAATAAGCTGATAATAAATATCACCCCTACAAAAGCAAAAATGGCTAATACTACAAATTTACGTTTTGATAAAACATTCACCCTAAAAAATTTAATCTCTGAAAACTATTAACTGACTTAAAAATATTACAAATATAGAAAACACAGAACTTAAGAATGTGCGAAACAATGTTAAAACAAAATTGGAAAAAGTAAAAACTTCAATAAAAAAAAGCACTGTGTGGTGCAAAATAACCATAATAGTTATATAACTTAAAAACCACCTAATTTTGTTTTGCATTAATCCGGGGTAATCACTTATATCCTCTTGTCTGTTTGATATAAGGCTGATTACAAATGGTCTTAAATAAGCAGCAAATACAGATGCAAAAGCATGAATTCCCAAACTATTGGAAAAAATATCGATAGTAATTCCCAACAAAAAAGCAAGTATAAGAACAACATAACGCGGAGAACTTAACGGGAGCAAAAGAACAAATAAAATATAGATATACGGATTTACAAAACCACTAAATTGAACATGATTCAGCACTAAAACCTGGATTAAAACCAGACCAATAAACATTAATCCATATTTAATTATTTGTCGCCCCATTTTCAATCAGGTTATCTAGTTCGCTCAACTCTGCTTTATCTAAATTATCAACCACCTCTACATAAGAAATAGATTTAAAATCGGTAGCAAGCTTAATTTCAATCTGATAAAAACTCTCTCCGTCTGGCCTTTCAAAAGAGTGTATAGTTCCAATCATTATTCCCTCTGGAAAAACAGCAGAATAACTACTTGTAACAATTGTGTCGCCAACGGCAAGTTCAACATGAAAAGGAATTTCTAATAATTTTGCTATTTGATAATCGCCGCCACTCCACTCAATTGGTCCAAAGTAACCACTTTTTTTAAGCTTTGCAGACGCTCCCCATCTTCTATTTAGTACCGAAAAACCCATCGCAAAATTTTCTTGAACAGTAACTACAACACCAACAATTCCTTGCGGTGAAACAATTCCCATATCAGGTTTTACACCATCTTTTCGCCCTTTATTCAGGGTTATGTAGTTTAAAGTTTTATTAACTGAATTATTTACTACATGAGCAGAAATATATCTGTAATTAGAGTTTAATTGAATAAAATTTGCCGAAACAGAATCGACATAAGTTAAAGTATCAACCAACTGAGCAGATGATTTTAGTCTTGCATTTTCCTCGGCCAAACTTATATTAACTTTTGCCAACTTAAAGTATTCTACAACAGAATTAAAAGAGTTGTAAACCGATGCTGTCATTCGGTTCGATGAATTCAAGTATTGTACTTTTTGATACTTGTTATAACTAAAAATAAAATACAGCGAAACTACTTCTAAAAAAATAAAAAGAAGGAAAGCGTAATTCTTTATTAAATACTTGAGCAGACCTCTCATTGCTTAAAAGAAAATCCTGACTATTAACGAATCAGGAATGAGAAATTATCAACATTTTTCAATGCAATTCCGGTTCCACGAACAACCGCTCTTAACGGATCTTCGGCAATATGAAACGGAATTCCTATTTTATCTGTTAATCTTTTGTCGAGTCCTTTTAACAAAGCTCCACCGCCGGCAAGCCAAATTCCTTTTACAACAATATCGGCATATAATTCGGGTGGTGTTTGTTCCAAAGCACTCAAAACAGCAGTTTCAATTTTAGAGATCGATTTTTCGAGACAGTGTGCAATTTCCTGATACGAAACAGGAACTTCTATTGGCAAAGCTGTCATTTGGTTTGGTCCCTGAACCACAAAATCTTGCGGTGGTTCTTGCAACTGCGACAATGCAGAGCCAACATGAATTTTAATCTCCTCGGCTGTGCGCTCACCAATTTTAATATTGTGCTGATGGCGCATATATTCCATAATATCAGCAGTTAAATCATCACCCGCAATTCTTATAGATTTATTAGTTACAATTCCTCCCAACGATATTACTGCAATTTCAGTTGTACCTCCACCAATATCAACAACCATGTTTCCTTCTGGTGCTTCAACATCTAGCCCAATACCAATTGCAGCTGCAAGTGGCTCATATATCATGTAAACATCTCGTCCGCCTGCATGTTCAGACGAGTCACGTACCGCACGAATTTCAACTTCGGTACTTCCAGATGGAATTGCAATTACTATTCTCAGCGCCGGAGAAAACATTCTTGGTTTTGGGTTAATCATTTTTATTAAACCCCTAATCATCTGTTCCGCAGCGTTAAAGTCGGCAATTACACCATCACGCAACGGTCTGATTGTTTTTAAATTTGCATGCGTTTTCCCCTGCATTTGCTTGGCTTTCTCGCCAATCGCAACCATCTTCTCGGTTTTTAAATCGATAGCAACAATGGATGGCTCGTCAACAACAATTTTATCATTATGAATGATAATTGTGTTTGCTGTACCTAGGTCCATTGCAATTTCTTGCGTCAAAAATGAAAATAGTCCCATATAAATTTACTGTTTATCTATATTTTAAAACGTCAAAATAATCTTAATGTTTAAAGTGTCTTCTTCCGGTAAATGCCATTGCAATCCCAAATTCGTTACAAGCTTCAATTACCTCTTCATCACGAATACTTCCACCGGGCTCAACAATATATTTTACTCCATATTTGTTGGCTGCTTCAATACTATCACGAAACGGGAAAAATGCATCAGATATCAACACTGAATTTTTAATATCCAATCCCTCTTTCATTTCGAAACGTGGCATGGTTAAATATTGCAAACTATCTAATCTGTTTGGTTGCCCCATTCCGGCACCCGTTAACCAAAATGCTCCATTTTCGCCTTCAGTTACAATTGCAATTGCATTACTTTTCAGGTGTTTACATGCCGTAATTCCAAACTTAGCTAAGTTAGCTTTTGTGGCATCAAACTCTTTTGTTGTAACTGTTTCTAACTTTGCATCCATTCCTTCATCCTCTTCTTGCACTAACATTCCACCACTAATCGAACGATAAAGTTTTTCGCCGGTAATTTCGTTTTTAACAGGAATTACAAGCAGACGTAAATTTTTCTTTTTGCTAAAAACGTCCAAAGCTTCATCGGTAAAAGCAGGCGCAATAACAATTTCGATAAACTTTTTACTAAACCACTCTGCCACCTCTTTTGTTACTGTATCTGTAAAAAACAAAATACTTCCGAAAGCACTTATCGGGTCGCCTGCCCATGCCATTTCCAACGACTGCATAATATTTCCGGTAACCGCCAATCCACACGGATTAAGATGTTTTATGACCGAAACAGCAACTTTATTTTCAATATGATTTACTGAATGATAAGCATCGCTGGCCGATTTCCAGGCTGCATCGGCATCAAGCATATTATTATAAGAAAGTGCTTTGCCCTGCAATACTTTTGCGTCTGCTAAAGAAACTTCGTCTGGTGTATTTTTAAATTTGAAAAATGTAGCTTTCTGATGAGGATTTTCGCCATAACGCAAAACGTGTCCATCATTCAAGCTAACTCTTTCTGCTGGTTCATCACCGTCTTGATTGAAATAACCATAAATAGCAGCATCGTAATGCGAAGATACAGCAAATGCCTGACCAGCAAACCATTTTCTGTCGGCCATAGAAGTTTCACCATTTTCCTTTTTTAACAATTCAAGTAAAGGTGCGTACTCTTTTTTCGATGGAACAATTACAACATCTTTAAAATTCTTAGCTGCTGCCCGAATCAATGAAATTCCTCCAATATCAATTTTTTCAATAATATCTTGCTCGCTGGCACCAGACACAACAGTTTCTTCAAACGGATAAAGATCAACAATTACCAAATCAATTTCCGGAATTTCATATTCTGTTAACTGACTAACATCGCCCTGATTATCGCGGCGAGATAGAATTCCCCCAAAAACTTTTGGATGTAATGTTTTTACACGGCCTCCCAAAATCGACGGATATCCTGTTAAACTTTCAACCGAAGTAACTTCAACTCCCAACGATTCTATAAAACTCTTAGTTCCGCCCGTACTTAAAATTTTAACCCCTAACTCATTCAGTTTGTGAATAATATTATCGAGATTTTCTTTATTAAAGACAGAAACCAGAGCAGTCTTAATTTTTTTATTATCAGCCATTTATTACATTTTTCTTTTCCGAACGCAAAGATAAAAAAATCGATGTAGATTTTATTATAAAACTAAGAACCTAACAAAAAATTATACTTTTATTTTGGTTTCAAAAATAATACTGTAATCATTAGAAAATATTCACACTAATAATTTTGTTGAAAGTTGTGAAGATTATACTCTTCGTTTCAAAACAAAAACTAATTTTACTTAAAATTTAGCTTAAAATAATGTTATTAATTCGGCTCATTTACGAAAGTTTTTCTTTTGCCATCAACTCTTTAAGAGCAAACAAACTGCGCACTTTTCTTTCGCTGCTAGGTATTACAATTGGTATTTTTGCAATTATTTCTGTTTTTACGGTAATAGACTCGTTGGAAAGTAGAATTCGAGAAACCCTTGATGAGATGGGAAGCAACATGGTTTATATACAAAAATGGCCATGGACACCACCCGAAGGTGAAACTGAATATCCATGGTGGAGATACATGAATCGTCCGGTGCCGGATTTAGAAGAGACAGAAGAGATTTTACGAAAAAGCAGTTTGGTTGAGAGTGCTGCATTTATTTTTGGTTTTAGTCGCACGGCACAGTCGGGCAGCGATAAAATGGAAAACATAACCATTATGGCAACTTCGTACGAGATGGTGAATGTATGGAGTTTAAAGGTTGAAAGAGGCCGATATTTTACTGAAAGTGAGATGCGTTCGGGAGCACCAGCAGCCGTAATTGGAATTGAAATTGCAGAGCAGCTTTTCCCGAATATGAACCCTCTTAATAGATCAATAAAAATTCAAGGTCATAAATTTAGAATAATAGGAATTTACGAACGGAAAGGGCAAGATGCATTTGGAAATTCGATGGATAAAAACATCCACATTTCTGCAGTGAAATCGTTTTACATGCTCGATGTTAGAAATCGCGACCGAGGGCAAATGATTTGTGTAAAAGCAAAACCTAATATAGAGCCCGAAAGATTTATGGCTGAATTGGAGGGAATAATGCGTTCTATTAGACGACTAAAACCAATGGAGGATAACGATTTTGCCCTTAACGAAGTTAGTATTGTTGCCGACCAGTTCGACCAGTTTTTTGTTGTTTTTAATATGGCAGGTTGGATAATTGGAGGGTTCTCGATTTTAGTTGGTGGATTCGGAATTGCTAACATCATGTTTGTCTCGGTAAAAGAGCGAACTAAAATAATCGGTATCCAAAAAGCATTGGGAGCTAAAAAATATTTTATTCTGCTTCAGTTTATTTTCGAGGCAATTGTTCTCTCTTTAATTGGAGGAATTGTTGGATTGCTGCTAATATATTTTGGAACTATAATTGTTTCGTTTGCAACTGAATTCTCAATTGTTTTAACATCAGGAAATATAATTACCGGATTAACAATATCGAGTGTAATAGGATTTGTTGCTGGATTAATGCCGGCACGATCGGCTGCCAAACTCGACCCCGTTGATGCAATGAATTCAGTATAAAAAAGGACTCTCACAAAGTCACAAAGTCGTTAAAATTTATTTTCAGGTTTTCTTTGTCTAAAATATCATATCCAATAAATCGAATAATCTACTTTATAGTAATCCAAAAAACATTTTCCCAATTACAAGATAAATTAACAGTCCCAGAATATCGTTCATTGTAGTTATAAATGGGCCAGTTGCAAGTGCCGGATCTATTTTAAAACGATTTAAAATCATTGGAATAACAGTGCCAAATAATGATGCAAACAAAATAACAATAAACAACGAAAGCGAAACGGAATAGGTAAGATTCATGTTTCCCTGCGAAAAAAAATTATATGTAAAAATTAGTATCGCAAATATAGTTGCCGTAAATAATGCAACGGAAACTTCCTTTATTAATTTACGTGAAGTTGTCTCTATATCTTTTACTCCACTGGCAATACTTTGCACAACAATTGATGAAGATTGAACACCAACATTTCCTCCCATTGCTGCTATTAACGGAATAAAAAATGCAAGTTCGGTTACAGTTTTCAGCGACTCTTCGTTATTGCTTAAAACAACCGCACCCAAAATACCACCTAATAAACCAATTAACAACCATGGAAGTCTGGCTCTTAAAACTTCCCAAATTTTATCGCCGGGCTCAACATCGCCTGTAATACCAGAAACCATTTGATAATCTTTTTCTGCTTCTTCGCGCACAAAATCAATTACATCATCAAAGGTAATTCGTCCTTTTAATCTGCCAATATCATCAACCACCGGAATTGTAACCAAGTCGTATTTATCCATAATTTCAGCAACTTCCTCCTGCCGTGCATCGGTATTTACCATTTTTACATCGGCATTGTAAAGTTTAGAAATTTTGGTACTTGTAGGATTTAGAATAAGTTTTTTCAGTGATAGTATTCCTTTCAGTTTTTCGGTATCGTCAATCACATAAATATAATAAATCTCGTCAACCTCCTCTGCCTGAGAACTAATCTCTTTCAAACAGGCAGCAATGGTTAAATTTTCGTTTACCGAAACCAACTCTTTTGCCATTATTCCGCCTGCTGTATCTTCCTCGTATTCAAGCAAGTCAACAATATCGCCGGCTTGTCCAAGGTCTTCAATTTCATTTAAAACCTCTTTTTGAACCTCTTCGTCTAACTCGGCAACCACATCGGCAGCATCGTCAGAATCCATGTGTTCGATAAATTTACTAGCAATAAAATCAGGCTGTAAAACTTTCAGAAATCGCCTTCGATCGTTATCTGGAATTTCGACTAAAACATCTGATGCTTTTTCGCCATCTAATAAAAGATAAATAAACTTAGCTTCATTAACAGACAAATCGTCCATAATCTCAGCAATATCAGCAGGATGAAGAAAATCGAGTATTTTTAAAAGCTCCGCACTATTCTTGCTCTTAACAAAATCTCTAATTAGCTCAATATTTTCTTTGGTTATTTCAAACTGCATAATCTAATTTTTTTCGAGTTTTTCAATAGCACAAGCTAATTCAATAAAAGCATCAACAGAAAGTTGCTCGGGTCGTTTTTCGGCAAATTCGGCAGGTAAGTTTTCGCAAATTGTTTTTAACGAATTCCGCATCATTTTACGTCGTTGATTAAAAGCTGTTTTTACCACTTTTACAAAAAACTTCTCGTCGCAAGGCAATTCGGTACGATTATTTCGTTTAAACCTTATAACTGCCGACTTTACTCTTGGCGGAGGTTCAAACACGTGTTCGTGCACAGTAAACAGATATTCTATATCGTAAAAAGCTTGAAGTAGAACACTTAAAATACCATAAGTTTTTTTTCCATGTTTGCCGGCAATTCGCTCGGCAACTTCTTTTTGTATCATACCCACAACTTCGGGCACACGATTTCGCATCTCTAAAACCTTAAAGAATATTTGCGACGAAATATTGTATGGGAAATTACCGATTATACTAAAATCACCTTCAAATTTTTGTTGAATATCACTTTTCAAAAAGTCCTCTGACCAAATATTTTTTAACTCCTTAAAATTTTCGTGAAGATAGGCAACCGAATCGCGATCGATCTCGATAACATGAAGATTTATCTCGGGACGTTTGAGTAAATATTGAGTTAACATACCCGTTCCGGGCCCAATTTCCAAAACATCAGAAACATCGGATCCCAGACTTTCTACAATTTTAATGGCAATATTTTGGTCTCTTAAAAAATGCTGACCTAAACTTTTTTTGGGCTTTACAAATCTCATTATACTCTGCCTCGTTCATTTCGTTCGATACAATATTCTCTTTTTTGAGAAATTAATCAAACAAATTTATATTTTTGTTCACTACAAATCGCTGTAAAAACAGTCTTTAATTTCGCATCCCGAAAATAGTAAAAAATTAGGGATAAAATATTCGAGTTGAATTTACAGCTTGCAAATTTAGAAAGTTTGAAGAAAATAGTCTTAAAAGTTCTAAAATTCTTGGCATTCTTTACTTTAGGTGCATTTATATTTTGGCTCATTTATAGAGATCAGGATATAGAAAGGATTAAGTCGGTATTAAAAAACGATGTAAATTATTTATGGGTTGTGGTTTCTCTATTTGTTGGACTTTTAAGCCATATTAGTAGAACTATGCGCTGGGGATTAATGATAGAACCCATTGGTCATAAACCACGCTTTACCAACACTTTTATGGCGGTAATGGTTGGCTATTTAATGAATATGGCATTTCCTCGAATGGGCGAAATTTCGAGATGTGGAGTACTTGCAAGATACGAGAAAATATCATTTACAAAATTAATTGGCACTGTGGTTGCCGAGCGTTTAGTTGATATGATTTCGTTACTTATATTATTGGGAGTTGTTATTTTAGCGCAATTTGGAAAGGTGCTCAATTTCGTAAAGCAAAACCCTGAAATAGAAGAGAAACTTACCACACTGCTTTCGTCTCCCTATTTAATTATAGGTATTATTATTCTGGTAATTCTATTTATTATATTCAGAAAAACATTTAAACACACGGCTTTTTTCAAAAAGATTATCGAAATTCTTAATAATTTCAAGGAGGGGTTTATCTCTATTCGGTCTATAAAAAGAAAAGGTTGGTTTTATTTTCACTCGGTTTTTATTTGGACGATGTATTATATAATGCTTTATTCGATATTTTTTGCATTCGATTTTACAAGCAACTTAAACCCAATTGCCGGACTAACAACATTTGTAATGGCAAGTTTCGGGATGGTTGCTCCGGTGCAAGGCGGTATTGGCGCATGGCATTTTATGGCTATAGAAGCACTTTCGTTATACGGTGTGGCAAACGAAAACGGAATTATATTTGCTTTTGTTGCACACGGATCGATGACCGCAATGATTATTGTAATTGGCACAATTTCAATGCTGGCACTACCGTTTATGAACAGACGAAATGATATTATTGAGGAACGCACCAAATAACAAATATCAAATTTAAAAATTCAAAACAATATTGAGGCTTGTGATTTACACATTGTTATTTATTTATATTTTGGAACTTGTAATTTGAGATTTTTATATAGATGAACACCGAACTTTTCATATCGCGCCGGCTATTTTTTGATAAAACGAACAAACAGTTTTTATCGCAAAAAATAATTAAGATTGCACTTTTTGGAATTGCACTGGGGCTTGCCGTTATGATTGTTTCTATTGCCGTTGTTACCGGATTTAAAAAGGAAGTTAGAAATAAAGTTATAGGTTTTGGTTCGCACATTCAAGTAGTAAATTTCGATTCGAGAAACTCTTACGAGTTATCGCCTATCTCAAGCAATCAACCCTTTTTGCATAAACTGAATTCCATTAAAGAAATTAAAAACGTACAGGTTTTTGCAACCAAGCCAGGAATGATAAAAACCGAAGAGTACATTCAGGGTATAGTTTTTAAAGGAGTTGACAATAGATATAATTGGGACTTTTTTCAGAAAAATTTAATCGCCGGAAACTTGCCTCAACTAAATGATTCTGCTCGGGTTAACGAAATAATTATATCAGAACAAGTTTCTAAACTATTAAAGCTTAAACTCAACGACTTAGCAGTACTTTATTTTGTAATTGACAACGAACTTACACCCCGGTTACTACAACTTAAAGTTTGCGGTATTTATCGTACCAGTCTCGAAGAGTTTGATAAACTTTTTGTTATTGGCGACATTAAACAAATACAGCGACTAAACAGTTGGAAAGCAAATGAAGTAAGTGGATTTGAAATTGAAGTATTCAACTTTAACAAAACTGAAGAGACCGAGCAACTTGTAAGGAATTTGGTAATTGATTACAGCGAAGAGAACAGTAATATTTTACGCACTGAAAATATTACCCGCATGTACCCGCAGATATTCGACTGGCTTAAAATACTAGATATGAACGTTTGGGTTATATTAATTTTAATGATTTTAGTTGCAAGTTTTAATATGATTTCGGGGCTGCTGGTTTTAATTTTGGAACGCAGCTCGATGATTGGAGTTCTAAAAGCATTGGGCAGTCAAAATTGGAGCATTAGAAAAATATTCCTTTACCTATCTATATTTTTAACTAGCCGTGGAATGCTTTGGGGAAATATTATTGGAGTAGCGCTGATCCTTATTCAAAAAACATTTGGAGTAATAAAGTTAGATCCAACTACTTATTATGTAGATGTTGTTCCGGTAAACTTTTCGCTGCAACATTTACTTCTGTTGAATATTGGCAGTATAATTATTACAACAATTATGCTTGTAGTTCCGAGTTACCTCGTTAGTAAAATTTCGCCAGAAAAGAGTATTCGGTTTGATTAATTTAAACTATTGAGAGTGCGATTTTGAGTCGCGCCACCAATAATTCTGTCATTGTAAGAACCTGAAAATCTGAATGATTATAATCTGCTATGTTTTTTTCTATTCGGTTTTGGAACGCGATATAATCGCGCACCAGCAAAGGTGCGACTATGAGGTTGTACCCTCAAT
>DAOVTY010000065.1 GCA_030632865.1 Bacteroidota bacterium | reverse complement strand
GAATTATAGATTCCATTAATTTCAAGATTAGGTAAGCGTGTTTGCAGCTCCTTAATTCCGGCGGCTGTTTTTGGTCCGAAAGCTCCATCGGAAGTACCAACATTTATACTTAGCAGTTTTAGTGAATCTTGCAATGCCACCACATTTTTACCGCGACTTCCAATTTGCAAAGTTGGGTCTGGAATAACCAATTTGTCTTCGGTAGCCAAACGTTGGTACGAGAGAACTGTGTTTAAACGGTACGCCGAAACCGAAACCCGGTTTCCCTGGTTGCCGCCTAAACAATACACCCGTTTTTTGTCGATGGAAATGCCAAGGAAAATTGCAACGTGCCCTTTCCATGATTGTGGACTTTCGCGCCAAAAAACTACAACATCGCCGGGTTCGGGAACCGAAACTTTTTGCCCAACATTTAACCACGAGCGAGCGTTCGCTTTTTTCGAATATTCCAGTCCGGCTTTCCATGCAATCCAATTAACAAAAGTACTGCACCACGGAATTTCGTCGCTCGTAATTCCTTTAATTCCAGTCTCTTTGGCATATTTCAAAACTTCAGGATTGTCAACGTCTCCAACAATTTCTTCTGTTCCTAATTCATTAAAAGCAATTTTTAATAGTTGTTCCATTTTTTATCTGTTTAAGGTTTATTTAATTGAATTTTATGATTGATTAATATTTAAAAATCTCTCTGGATTATGAGATGCAATTATGTCGAAATCATCACCAAAAGCTTCTTTAAAGTCACTTAAATATTGTTCCATTGTTGGACCAAAAAATTGTGTGAGATAATAATCGGAGCCATATAATATTTTTGATTTTTCGTAATCAGATATTGTATTAAAAAAATCTCTCACGAATTTTTTCAATTCTCCTTTTATTGAAAATACAGGCACATCAACATCGTCGTCGGGAAGATTAATTAATTCGCCAATTGAAAAGCACGAAACATCTGTAAATGCATTTGGATAATTTGTGTTTTTAACCGTTTCGAAAATTGCTTTCGCCCAATTATCTATTAATCCGGAATTGTACATAATATTCCATATTTTTGCTCTTTCCGTATAAACCATATTTTTAATTAGGTACAAATATTTTCTTTTTTTGTTATAAATAGACTTTACAAGGTTTTTGTGCTCATCGCTTAAATTTGCTAAGTATTTGTTAAATGTTTTTATTTCAAATTTTTCAGGAAGGATGTAATCAATATACTCTATAATCTGGCTGGCTCCACCAAAGTGGGCAAAGTTAATTGTCAGATTAGGATATTTTTCTAGAACTACTCTCCATATTTTTGGATGGTTTAATAGGCTTGCCCGTTCACTAATTGCCTCACTGGTTTTAAGGCTGAAGAAATCGTATTCAAAAGTATGTTTGTAGTTGTCAACAAGCTTAACTTCATCGTTTAAATAAATATGTCCGTTTAAAAGCAATTCTTTCGACAAACATGCAAAACCGGCGTCAGAATTATGTACGGTTAACGGAATTTTATTTATTTCGCACAAAGAATAAATACCTTCTTGTGTTTCGGTACCCATTAAAACCGGATCTGTTGGAGAGAAACCAGCAGGAGAATATAATTTTATTCCCGTAAATTTTGGGTTATCATTAAGAATTTTTTCCTGCACAAGGTTCAGCATATTTGTTCCTGCCTTGTATTCCCGACGTGGGTCAACACTAAAAAAAGGCTTTACAGAAGAGTATTTTTCAGAAAGGAATTCAAGATCGATTATTTGTTGAGCATAATTGGCATCATCAAAAATTTCTACTTCTTCATCTGATTTTTTGTCAAATTTCTTAGCAAAATTTTTGAGACCATCTCTTATTGGATCTAACGCTTTTCGAAGTTCTTTGTCTTTTATTTTAAGCTTAACAATGGGGATTATTCTTGCTGCTATCTTGAAAATTAACTTTATACGTCTTCGGTAACGTTTGTTTTTGTGTTCATCATCATCGTTATCATCGGCATAAGTAAGGTCGAACATTAAAGGTGTGGTTACAAACTGCCCATTGTAAACGTTATTTAAAACCTGAAATACCTCTTCGCTTGAATTTAAAACATCTTCCAAAGTTCTGTTAATTCCTTCAATTTTCAGTTTTAAATCAGCTTCAGAAACTTCGCCTTTTAGCATGTCTTTTATTGAGACTAATGACTGAACTACATTTACAAGTCGTCTAATAATTACATCTTTGTTAAATACGTGGCAATGAATGTCGTAGTAAGTTTTCATATTAACTTTAATTAAATGGATCTGGGTATCCAATTTACGACAATCGAAATTAAAAGACAAATATGTTTTTTATTATTTGTCTGACTATTTACTAAATTTAGTTTGTGTGTTTTGGGATGAATTATATTAGTAAGCAAACGTTTATTTGCTATTTTTAATAATGGGTTATAGAATTAGTTCTTCTACTAATTTAATCGGTCTTCAACTTCTTTTCCTCTAAGGAAATCAAAAAGATTTTGTGCGGCTCTTTTTTGTAATTCAATTGCAGCATAATCAGAATACCAAGCATAATGACCGGTACAAATTGTTTGGGGATGATTAATAACTGATTCCTGAGCTTTGGTTGTTGGTTCGTTTTCAAAAACATCTAACCCTGCACTATGAATTTTTTTATTCTGAAGGGCTTCAAAAAGTGCTTTTTCATCAATTGTTTCACCGCGCGACGTATTAATAATTACAGGTTTTTTTTGCATCGAATTGAAAGCATCAGTGTTTAAAATGTGGTTTGTCTCCACAGTTAAATTGCAGTTAATACTAATTACGTCTGATGTTTTAAGAAGTGTTTCTAAAGAAACTTTCTGAACCTGAAAACGATTGAAATATTGCTCTGTTTTGTATGGATCAGTAGCAATAATTTTATTGAAAAGAGGAGAAGCTTTTTTACTTAGTTCACTTCCAATTTTCCCCAATCCAATAATTCCTAGTGTTTTGTCATGCAATTCAAAAATCTCGGGAACGGGAGGAGCTGCAAATTTATTAATGAGTTGATCATTTGTATTCCACATTCCGCGTGTGCACGAAAACATCAATGCCATTGCATGATCAGAAACCGAGTGGCTTGCATAACCTTGAACATTTGCCACTTTAACACCAAATTTTGTGCAAGCTTCAATATCAATATTATCATAACCAATTCCGTATCGAACTACCGCTTTTAGGTTTTTCATTTTCGAAAGAAATTCCGAGTCGATTACGGTATGTCTAACCAGAAGTCCATGCGCCTCTTTTGTAAACTCTATCTTCTCAAGTCTCTCTCCTTTGTACTCCTTATGTATTTTTAAATTAAATCCATTCCCTTCGAAAAGTTCTTTTTCAAATGAGTATGATTTATATCCTGAGTCAAGAATTACAATATTCATTTTTATAAAATTAAATTCCATTATAAGCAGAAAATCCACCATCTACCGGCACAGTAATACCTGTAATAAAAGACGATTCTTCTGCAAGCAGCCAAAAAATAGTAGAAATTACATCATCGGGTGTGCCAAGTTTTCCTTGTGGTGTATGATCAACAATTCGTTTTCCACGTTTTGTTAGTTCTCCAGATTTTTCATCGAATAGTAAAAACCTATTTTGTTCGGTTAAAATAAAGCCTGGTGCAATTGCATTTACTCGAATATTTACTTTAGAAAGATGAACTGCTAACCATTGTGTAAAATTGCTAATTGCTGCTTTGCCAGCACTGTATGCTGGCGATTTGCTTAATGGTTGAATTGCGCCCATGGAACTAATGTTTACAATATTGCCACTCTTTTGTTTGGCCATTAACTCTCCAAAAACTTTAATAGGATTTACACTTCCCATAAAGTTTAATTCTGTAGTGTAACTAAAATCATTGAGATCTACGCCAAAAAAAGAATCCTTAAAAGGAGTTTCGGCAGTTAAAAATTCTGATTTTGTTGAGGCACCTTTAGTTGCACCACCAGCCACATTTATCAATACGTCAACTCTTTTAAATTTCTTTTTAATCTCTTCGTTTACTTTAAACAAAGCTTCAACATTTAAAACATCGCACTGAAATTGAAGATGTTCGTTCCCAAAACCACTTATTTTTTCAAACGATGTTTCAAGTTTTTTTGAGCTTCTTCCTAATAGTGCTAAACGCGCTCCATTTTTTGCAAGCGCCACCGAAATTGCTGACCCAATTACACCGCTGGCTCCGGTTACAATAATATTTTTCCCTTTTACTGAAAACATGATTACTAATTTATATCTATTGATTTAATATTTTCTTCAATTCCATTAATAGTTAGTTCTATAATCATAATTATTTCATTTTAATTTTTAGGTAATTCAACTTGAATTTTTTTGCCAGATTGTTATAAATAAGCTGTTTATATGAATAATATTCTTTAAAAACTATTGATTCATTTTCTATTAAAACAAATTGAAGTTTAGACGAAATAAAATATTATTCACTTAAAGTTTCTTTAATTCGGTCGGTTACTTGAAAAGCCAATGCAGAACTTCCTTCGGGAGTGAAATGCACATTGTTGGGACGTTGCAATTCGCCCATACGTGGTAACATAAATGAATAAAGGTCGTTAATTGAAATGTTGTTTTTATTCATAATTTTAATAGCAGCTTTATTATATTTTGCTGGCATACCCGGCTTTCTAAGTGGTTTACTAACTGTGGTTGGATAAGGAGTTGTAGTAGCAAAAATTAATTTTGCGTTAGTGGTTTTTAGCTTTTCTACAATAATATTTATGTTTTTCTTGTACTGCTTTATATTAGCCTGATGAGGATCTTCGGGTTTATTACTGTTTTCTCCTGTTATTGGATCTACATGTTTAATATCGTGGAGACCAAAGTTAAAATGAATAACATCCCATTTTGTATCTCCAATCCACCGATCAATATTTTCGACACCTTTGGTAGTACCGCTACAATTCTCTGGTTTGCCATTATCAAGCATTGGTCTCGAAACTTCAGCATAAAATTTTAACTGCTCTTTTACAAATGGAGTGTAACCGATTGAAATAGAATCGCCAATAATTAATACTTTGGGAAGCTTGTTTTGAATAACACTAAAACCAATATTCGGAAAAACTAGTATGGATGAGAAAAGTACAGAGTTCTTTAAAAATATTCGTCTCGATTTCATAACATTTGATTTAGTTACTCCAAATATAACTTTTTAATGTCGATAAATACAATCAATTGTAACCCACTTTTTCAACCTCGTTTAAAACAATATTAACGCTATTATTGTCTTGCTAAAATTATTAATAAGAATATTTTTTTTAACCCTGAATTCTTTGCAATGCATAATCAGCCATTTCTCCACAATCTTTATTGCTTTTAAGTTTTTCTAAAGCCGGAACAGAAAGTTCACTGCCCCAAATACTAAGTTCGCGACATATTAGATTTTTTGCATCATTGGTGGCATTCGATTCAATAATTTCAATCATCACTTTTTCGTACATTTCCAATGTTTCTGGTTTCTGATCTGAATTTCTAATTCTTAAAGATAACGCTGAAATATGTTCCCGACTATCATCTAAATTATAATCTTTGATGGCCTCAACCAAATCTTCCAATGAGAGGGGTTGAAAATTTTTCCATAAAATCCAGCTTGCGGCATTCGGAAATTCTGCAGGAACGGGCAATGTAACTTTTCCGGTTGCAGCCCATTCTACACCTCGTTGAAATGTTGTAATAAAACCTGCACATTCAACTGCAACATGTGGGCCTTTCCCATTAACATGCCCCAAAACTGTATGAAAAGTTCTGCCCTTGCCATATTTTATTGTAAAAAGGGCTGGTTCATTTTTTCCTGTACCATTTGTTTCAGGATTGGAAAAACCGGTTGCCAGAATATCTATATTATTTGCCGGGCCTCTTAAATCTCCATATAATTCATCTTTAGCATGTATCCAGGCCGTGGGAAGTCCTTTCATAATTGGGTGATCCGGATTTCGTGTTTCAATTAAAACAGGAGTTTGTTTGCCATGTTTGCCTCCTCTACCAATTGTATCATTTCTAACAATTTCGCCGTTTTCCCAATAAACATAAGGTCCGTTTTTTTCATTTCTACCTTTCCAACCACCTAAACCTATTATTTCGTTGTATTCTTTCCAATCTGGAAAAGCATTGTCGGCAGCATGAAAAACCACAACACCGCCACCATCTTGCACATAATTTACGAAGTTGGTTTTTGTCTCTTCAGGCCAATCATCGCCAACGTAATCAAGAATTACAACATCGTAATTAGAGAATTGTGGTTTGAAATTACTCATATCGCTTCCTTGCGGAGGAGTGGTTGCAATTTCGACATTAAACTCGCCTGTTAATTCCAGAATTTTTTCTAAAATTGGAGAGGATTGTTTGTCGTCGTGAGACTTGTTCATTTGCCCATTTACAATGAGTGCTTTTATTCTTGCATTTTCAACATTAATTATCTTTTCTTTAGTTGAATTGCACGAAGAGAAAAGTACTATTGAGAATACTGCAATTGCAATAAATTGTAAAATATTTTTTTGTTTCATTTTGTTTCTTTTAAGTAATGGATTTTTTTGCACAATCTAAATTTTCCAAGGTTTACGATAAGGACGTTTAAGTAACCTGCTTGCCTTATCATCGCCTATAATTTCCATTTTTTCAGGATCCCATTTTATTTTTCGTTCGGTTAACATGGCAATTTCGCCCAATAAGGCAACACTAATTGCTCGTAAACCGGTTTGTGCTGGAACTATTGTTTCTTCGCGACTTTTAACACAATCAGTAAAATTAACATGATGATTTCTACTGCGATAAGGTTTATATCCATTTTCAGGAATTTCAGCAGAAAGTAATTTTTCGTCGCTGGCAATTAATCTACCTCTGTCAACATTTATCCAACCTTCGGTGCCATAAAATGTAGCACCTCCGCCATGTTTTAATTTACGATTGTTGGCAATTCTCATTTTAAGCCCGTTAGCAAAAGTGTTCATAATATCGTACTCAATTGGCGTATTGTAAATCCCCTTTCTTGGGTAATAACCTTTTCCTTCAATTTCTACCGGTCCGGTATGTTCCAAATCTGTTCCCCAAAGTGCAATATCAATATGATGTCCAGCCCAATCAGTTAACTGACCGCCTGAATAATCCATAATCCACCTCCAGTTCCAATGGTAAACACCTTGAAATGGAACTTTTGGTGCAGGTCCCAACCACATATCCCAATCTAAACCTTCTGGTATTGGAGCCGATGCCGGAGCAAGGATATCTTTCCCTCCATTTGGCAGGCCAACTTCAACATAATTTACATCGCCAATTATTCCATTTCTAACAAGTTGAACTGCACGGAAAAATTCGCTTCCCGAGCGTTGTTGGCTACCTGTTTGCCAAATAATATTATTTTTTTCAACAGCTTTTACTATCTCTTTCCCATCGTCGATAGTTCGACAAAGTGGTTTTTCTGCATAAACATCTAATCCTGCATTTGCTGCTGCAGAATAAATTATTCCATGCCAATGGTCGGGCAGTGCAATACCAACTGTATCCAGTTTCTCTTTGGCTAAAAATTCCCTAAAATCTTTGTGTTCAGAACAGTCTTTATTGTCGTATGCAGCGCCAACAATTCCAGTTGCTCTATCACGATTTTCTTTATCAACATCGCAAACAGAAACTACTTGCACTTCCGGGTTTCGTAGAAAACCTTTCATATTGCCAGTTCCTTGAGAACCAACTCCAATAAATCCCATTACAATTCTATCATTGGCAGCAACATGTCCATTCTTACCAATTGCAGAAGCAGGTATTATTGTTGGAAGTAAAATTATACCTGCACTTGTTGCAAGAGTGTTTCGTAAAAATGCTCTTCTATTAATTTTGTTTGTCATTATTATAGATTTAGTTTTTATATTTCGATTCAATCTTGAATTAATTTGTTCCTGCTAATTTAATAATTAGTGTGGTGAATAATTATTATTTGGATGAAATATCTATTTTTAGGGATAGAAACTATTTATTGTGAGCTTAAACCAAAGATATTTCTTAAAAAGTACTGGAGCAAAAGTTGGAGTAATAGCTTTATTGCCTCATAATTTATTTTCAAGTTTAACCGGGAGCATCGGTAATTTTAAATTTATGTCTGTGTTTGGGGTGCAATGGCCTACCCACTCAACCGAAATTAAAATTTTTACTAAAATTAATTCAATGCATATATTTGATGCTCAGCTTTTTTATTTTGGATGTGAACCACGAAAAATGGAACTTCAGTTTTATAATTTGGATAACGGTAATTACCATTTTAATTTAAATGAAAAACAGCAGTCTAATTTTGAATTAAAAGAGAATAATGGTGAAATAAAGTTTATTCATTCTACTGAAAAATTAGTTAATTTTAAATTGTAAAAATAAATTGAGCCTAATGAAAAAATTAAACCTATTTATAACGTTACTTTTTGTGTCTTTTTTATTATCATGTTCCTCTGAAATAGTCGAATGGCCAGAATCTACTCAAGAATCGAAACCATGGACGCGTTGGTGGTGGATGGGAAATGCAGTTGACAAAGAGAATATTAAACGCGAATTGAAAGAGTTTGCAGATGTTGGAATTGGTGGTGTTGAAATTACACCTATTTATGGTGTTAAAGGAGAAGAAGAGCAATTTATAGAATATTTATCTCCCGAATTTTCAGAGATTTTAAAATTTACAATAGAAGAGGCAAATAAGTTGGGATTGGGAGTTGATTTGCCTCCCGGGAGTGGCTGGCGTTGTGGAGCTCCGTTTGTGCCTCGGGAAAAAGGTTTGTGGAATTTGCGTATTAGAAAGTTTGAAGTTGTTGCCGACGAAACATGGGAATTGCCTGAAGAGTTGGAAAATGTTACTGCTGTTTCTTATGTTTCATATAATGGAGAAACTGAAATAATTGATGCAAATGCATTGCTGAAAATTGAAAATAGCGGAACTATATATGTGGCGTTGAGGGTAAACAGTGGCAATAAAGTTAAAAGACCATCGAAAGGTGGAGAAGGTTGGGCCATTGATACTTTTAACGAGGAAATTACTAATTGGTATTTAAATGAGTTCTGGAAGAAATTGGGAATCGATGAAGGAATGTTACGCTGTTTTTTTCACGATTCATTTGAATATACCGGCGATTTTACTACTTATTTTTCAGAGGAATTTGAGAAACGACGAGGTTACAAAATCGCAGATTACCTGCATGTTTTAGCTGGAGATTGTGATGATGAAAATACTATTGCCAGAGTAAAATCTGACTATCGCGAAACTTTGTCTGATTTGGTTTTAGAATCTTTTATTCAACCTATGACCGTATGGGCAAACAATCATAAAAGTTTAAACCGGAATCAGGCACACGGCTCGCCTGGCAATATTTTAGATTTATATGCGGCATGCGATATTCCTGAAACTGAAATATTCAGAACTGTTGCTCCTGGATCGGTAGATGTTTTTGTAAATAAATTTGCATCGTCGGCAGCTCATGTAACAGGCCAAAAACTTGTTTCGTCAGAAAGTTATACTTGGCTAGAGGAACATTGGACAGTTACACCATCTGATTTGGTTCGTGCTACAAATCGTTTCTTTCTGGCAGGAATAAATCACATGTTTTTTCATGGTACTTGTTACTCGCCCGAAGATGCACAATGGCCGGGCTGGCTGTTTTATGCTTCAACACAAATGAATAACAGAAATCCTCTTTGGCGCGAAATGCCAACTTTATTTAAATATATAGAGCGGTCGCAGTCTATTTTGCAAAATGCAACTCAACAAAACGATCTTCTGATTTACTGGCCATATTATGACGTTGCTGCCGGAGAAGGGAGAATTTTTAACCACATAGGAGTAAACAAAGATGCAGGCTGGTTTAAAGGGCATCCTATTTCAAATTTGTCTGAAAACTTATTGAAAAAAGGTTACACTTTCGATTATATTTCAGACATGCAACTTATAGATTGCAAAACAATAAATGGCAAAATAATTACGTCTGGTAATGCGGAATATAAAGCTGTGGTTATTCCTAAAACCGATTATATTCCGGTTGAAACTTTAAGTAAACTTGAGAATTTTATTGCTGAAGGAGGTAAAGTTTATTTCGAAGAATATTTGCCTAAAAGTGTACCTGGAATGTTTAATCTGGAAGAAAGAGAGAAATTACTTGCAGATATAAAAGTGAAAATTTCAAAAGAAAAATGGGTTGGAGATGTTTCTAACCTAATGGCAGACAAAGTTTTCGGAGAGAAATCGCTTGCGGAAAATGGGTTTCATTTTTTGAAAATGAAAATGAATAAGCAGGATTGGTACATGGTTTTTAATACCGGATTGGAAACAAAAGATGAATGGGTGGAATTACAATCATCTGCAAAATCGTATGTTTTTTTAAATCCGATGAATGGTAAAATTAGCACTGCCGATAAAAAAGGAAATTCAATACGCATTCAGTTAAACTCCGAGCAGGCGGTTTTTATTAAATGTTCCGATATTTTAGTTAATGCGCCCAAATACGTTTACGAAGGGTCTAATGTAAATTCAATTAATATTGGTGCACTTTGGAAAGTAGAATTTTTGGATGGTGGTCCGGTTTATCCTGGTAATTTACAATTAGATGATTTAATGTCGTGGACAATTGCAGGCGACTACGAAGCTAAACGATTTGTAGGAACAGTAAAGTATTCTGCAGAATTTAATTGGAGTGGAAAATCAGGCTCTGGAATTTTAAATCTTGGAGATGTAAGAGATTGTGCAACAATATTTTTAAATGGGCAAGAAGTTGGTACTTTGTTGGGGCCTGTTTTTAAAATTAAAGTTGATAATTTAATTGAAGGGAATAATAAATTAAAAATTGAGGTTACAAATGTTGCTGCTAATAGAATTCGTGATTTGGACAAAAGGGGAGTGGTTTGGCGTAAGTTTCATGATATTAACCTTGTAAATATTGAATACAATACTTTTGATGCTTCAGGTTGGGAAATAAGAGATGCAGGTTTGTTGGGACCTGTTACTATAGAATCCCCTATAACTAAGTTGTAAGTTTTGTGGAAGCTTTTTTATTTATAATTTATTAGTCAAAATAAACCTCTCTGAAAAATTCAGGTTGATGATAATCGGGATTCTTGGTTCCAATTGGTTTCCATGTAACAAAATGTGGTTCTGATGTTTCGTCGCCGCATTTATAAAAATTAGCAGTTGCTTTTAATTCGTGCAACGAAGTAATATTATCGAAAACAAAACATTCAACTGGAATTCGAATCATCATTTCCCATATAAAGTTGCCACTTTTTTCTTCGAAAGGCTGGTTGCCAAGCGATGATTTTATTTCAATTTTTTCAGCGATATCCGAATTAATTAAATTTCTTTTTCCTCTCCCTGCTCCATGTGCCAGATGGATTGTACCAATACAGTTAAACTCAAAGTTATAATAATTTTTATTGTCGATAGAGATAAAAAATTCAACGGTACTATCTTTATAAACGTCTCCGTTTGTAAGAGTTGCTTTAGCTAAAATATTTTTCTCGGTTACATAGTATTTTAACCAAATTTCATTTTTATTATGTGCAATTCTAAATTTTAAATCAGGACGATACGGAAACTCGCTCCAATTAATTATATCAATTGCATTTAAATCTGTTTGCTTTTCTAGTAACTGATCGGCTTCTGAAAGAGTAACTTTTTTGTCTGTTTTTATTTGCTTTATAATAAGTTTACTCATCGTTTAATTTGTGTAATAAGATTGTAAAAAAAACAAATATAGCACTCAAAAGTGAAATAAAAGTCGGATAATAGCTTCTTTCCGTAAAAACTTCAAATTTAAACCTGAAACTTTGTACTTTTGACGTTATTCTATGATATTTTTTTTTGTTCAATAAAGTAATTTTTCATTAGACTTATATAGATGATCGAGTTTGAGTTTGTAATAGCATTGACGGAACACCGTTTTTTGGGAAATATTTTTCAACCATTTTTAATTCAGAAAAAAGAGCAGTTTTATGACGTTGAAAGAATGGTTCGACCCCACGATTTTAATACCTCCGACTATCAATTTAAGCCTTTTGAAATAGAGTTGGTAAATATTATTGAAAGATACAGCAACGAAAAATTAATGAGAAAATTTTCGCGTGCTGCCAATGTTACTGAGTTTTATTCGAAACTAAAACCAGACTATCTTGAAAAGCAAATTATACCTTTTATCGAAGAGTGCATGACAGAGATCATTTCTGTGTTAATGTTAAGTCCGATTAGGCTTTTTAAAAAGGATAGTAAATATTCGAATTTATATGACGACGATATTATAACAGTTTCTCCATTTTATGCGCGCCCCGAATATAATTTTGTACGTACCAAAGATGAAACGAGTTATAAGTTAAAAGTTTTTTTAGAAGATAAAGAGCTTATTTTACGAGGTGAAAACTGTAAAGTAATTGTAAATAATCCTTGTTTATTACTGCGAGGCAACCAATTAATTTCGTTCGAAAAGTTAAACTCTAAAAAGCTAACTTTATTTTTCGAAAAAGATTCGGTGGTTGTTCCTAATACCATAGAAGAGAAATATTATGCGGGTTTTGTGTTAAATGCTATACGCGATTACGATGTTAAAGGGGAGGGGTTTTTAATCGAAAATGTTGAAGTTGAAAGAGAAGCCACTCTTTCGTTTGAGCAAGATTTGAAACGTATGCCTGTTTTAGTTTTGAAGTTTAAGTATGGAAATGAGATATTTCAACCAAGCTCTAATAAAAAAGTTGCAGTTACGCTAAAACATGAAAATGGTGAATATATTTTTTAT
>DAOVTY010000047.1 GCA_030632865.1 Bacteroidota bacterium | reverse complement strand
TGTCGCGAGGTTACATATTTTCCATCTCTTCCAAAAAATGGTGAATTATTGGCAACAAACATCATACTCATTGTTGGTTCGTCAACATTAATCGGAGTTAAACCTTCGGGCTCTTCAATATCGGCAATTGTATCACCAATATCAAAACCTTCCAATCCCATAACCGCACAAATTTCTCCACACGGAACAGGCGTTTTAGTCTTCTCTTTTCCAAGACCTTCAAAAAGATAGCACTCTTTTGCTACCGATTTAATTATAGTTCCATCGCGTTTTACAAGAGATACTCTCGAACCCGGAACTAATTCGCCTCGAGTTACTTTTCCAACTGCAATTCTTCCTGTGTACGACGAATAGTCAAGCGAAGTAATTTGCATTTGAACTGTACCTTCGTTTGGTTTTGCTTGTGGAATATGTTCCAAAATTGCATCGAGCAAATAGGTAATATCTTCGGTTTCCACTTTCCAATCTTCGCCCATCCATCCAGCTTTTGACGAGCCATAAACAGTTGGAAAATCTAACTGATCTTCTGTTGCATCTAGACTAAACATTAAATCAAAAACTTTCTCTTGTGCAATATCTGGAGTACAATTTTCTTTGTCAACTTTATTTATTACCACAATTGGTTTCAATCCCAATTCAATAGCTTTTTGCAACACAAAACGGGTTTGCGGCATAGGACCTTCAAAAGCATCTACAATCAATAAAACACCACTTGCCATGTTTAAAACACGTTCCACTTCGCCACCAAAATCGGAGTGACCGGGTGTGTCGATAATATTAATTTTTGTGTCTTTATAATGAACTGAAACATTTTTCGATAAAATTGTAATTCCACGTTCACGTTCTAATTCATTACTATCTAATAATAAATCCTGAACTTCCTGATTATCTCTGAATAGGTTTGCTTGATGTAAAATCTTGTCAACCAGTGTAGTTTTACCGTGGTCAACGTGCGCAATAATTGCGATATTTCTTATTTCCTCCATTGTCTTTTTGAATTGGGCGACAAAATTACTAAAGATATACTAGCATGTTATATAACAAAGACTTATTCGTATTGATATGTTAGAAACTTAATGTCATTGAGGGACAGGGAGAATCCTTTCTCCCTGAAATTAGCTGACTTGGAAAAGTCAACCTCCCGTTGTAACCGAAATATTCAGGGGCAATCTTTCGGGTTGAGAAAAAAACTACATACTTTGTAATGAAATTCTATTTCGTTCGTATTACAAAAAACAACTATTACAATTAACTACCGCAAGAACAACTTTGAATGACAAATGACGAATTTGAAAATCTAATTATTCAACAAAAAAATAAGCTTTACAGATTTGCATTTAGCATTTTAAGAAACCGCGAAGAAACCGAAGATGCAGTGCAGGATATTGTACTGAAATTATGGAAAATGAGGATGTCTCTGGAGATAAATAAAAACGTTGAAAGTTTTTGTATGCAATCTATTAAAAACCATTGTTTAGATATACTCCGGAAACAAAATCAATATTTGAATTACAGAAATAATTCAACATTTAATTACCATGAAAATTCAAATATTGACAATATAGATTTAGTTGAAAAGATTAAAATTGAAGTTCGGAATTTACCGACACAACAACGAATGGCAATTGAACTAAAAGATTTTCAAGGATATGATTACCAAGAGATAAGCGATATACTTGGACAAAGGGTAAATGCAGTTAGAGCAAAGGTATCGCGAGGAAGAAAAAAGTTATACGAAATTTTTAAGGAGGAACTGAAAAATGCATAAAGATAAATTAGAAGAATTTCTGAATGGAGAATTGAATCTTGAAGATTTCAAAGAAAAGACTAAAAATCATTCTGTTGAAAGAGATTTTGTCGATTCATACGAAAAATTGGTTGAAACAACGAAGGAAGAAATACCTGATTTTAATCCGTTTGCAAAGATTGAAACGGAGAAGAAAAAGCGATTCGTAATTGTTCGTCGTATTCTCCCGTATGCAGCTTCAATTTTACTTATTGTAAGTTTATTCATCTTTTATCAAAACAGAAGAACACTGCAATCTGAAAACCAGTTCACCGCTAAAGAAATGGTAGAAATTCAGAAAAATACGGAACTGGCTTTAATGCATTTCTCGAAAGAATTAAATGCCTGTATTGCAGAAATTGATAACGCGCAAAAAACAAGGCAACCGTTTGCAGAGCTGTATTCAATAAATCATTTCAAGATAGAATTTGACAATCCGACAAAAAACTTAAAAATTAATTAGCTATGAAAACAAAAGTAATTATCATCATTCTAATCCTGAGTAGTTTTTCAGGCCTTACACAAACAAAATCAAAAAAAACTCTTTCACAAACATTTAAATCATCAATCATTTATGACAACGTTACTTATTTCGAAGTGACAAAAAAGATGTTTGAGTCATTGACCAAAGCTTACGGTGAAGAACCTAAAGTAAAGGAATACATCAGCAAACTTCATAATATTAAAATGCTTCAACCAGCCGGAGAAAAACGTGATGTAAAAGGAAGAATTTTATATAGCAATTTTATAAAACACACTAACCTAGATGATTTTACATTATTAATGACTAACAATAACGAGAAAACCAAAATGTCCTTTTTCAAAAAGGAAAGTAATGATAAAAATGAATTCTTACTTGTGAGTACAAACATGATTATGTATGTATCTGGAACGCTTGACATTGGTTCGCTAAGCGAACTTGAAGGAATAATTGAATTGGCTGGAGAAGCTGTTGGAATATGAGGTCAATAACATGTAATATCAGCATAAAAAAGGAGTTATAACTTTCAGCAACACAATTACTTCCAGCTCTTGTATATTCCAACTTTTTCATGACTAACTCCTTCTAATCCTGCATTCAATTTTTGAATAAATTCCTCATTAATTATTATCTTCATATGAGAATCTGGGATCCAATCGATAGGAAATATTTTTCCTTTTTGATCATAATCCTTCACAATATACTCTAATGTCTTGTAATTACAGATCCTCAACTTATCCTGCCTGATATTCAAAAATTTGTGATATGCTTCAGGATATTCTCTTTGAACACGTCCATAAACCACAGATTTAGTATTACTCCATTCTTCTTTTGACATACCTCTACCTCTCTCTTTTGAATTTTCTATTGCTGTTTTTATACCTTCATCTTTTGAATTGATAAAATCTAAAAAAAACTGATTCGCAATTTCAAATTCTTTTCTAACCGAATCTAACTCAGACACTACGGACCAATACTTTTCAACTTCAAGCCATCCAAAATACCCTAACTCAACTGTAACTTGTTCATCATTAATATACGCCAAATATTCCTCTGCAATTAAATGGCTTGACAAAATCAACACTTCTTGATTTCTTGCTTTAATTTCTTCCTCAGAAAGAAAAATCCTACTTGAATTAGGTTCTGTAATAGTTTTATTTACTGAACAACCATAAAGAAACATTAAAATTATAACGGAAAGCAAGAGGGTCTGGAGTTTCATTTTTTAAATTTTATTGGAACAAATATAAAAATTTATCCGAACGTAAAATCATTTTATCTTCAATAAAAACCGGAGTTGCTTTTACAATTCCATCAATATCGTTTTCTGCAATTTTTTGAAATGAATAGCCGGGTTTAATAATTGTACACTCGCCTTTTACATTTATGAAATAAATATTTCCGGCAGCATAAATTGGAGAGGCATTAAAGTTTCCTTTTAGTTTTTCTTTCCAGATTACATCTGCTGTTTTTGGGTCGAGGCAGGTAAGCATTCCACGGTCGTGAACCATGTACATTTTGCCATCAACAATAACAGGAGTTGGAATTTGCGGCACTTCATCTTCATACATCCATTTTACATGTGTTTCAGTCACATCGCCTTTTCCAGTTGGGTCAACAGCAAACTGGCGGGTAAAAAACGGATCATTGTCTTTAAAAATCCAACCCGAATTCACATAAACTAAACCATCGTAAAACAGAGGCTGACTAACAGTTGAATCGAAACCATATTCTATTGTCCAGAGAACTTCGCCCGTATTTACATCGTGTGCAAAACACATAAAAGCAGAGTTACTAATTAACTGCTCCTGTCCGTCAACTTCAATTACAATTGGGGTTTGAAACGATTTACGAAAAACTGGTTCAAGCGGATCATAAATTTCGGCCGGTCGCACACTTTTCCAAATGGTTTCTCCGGTCGTTTTATCAAGCGCTGCAACATACGGATCTTCCGTTCCTTCTAAATGCACAATCAGTTTATCTTTATGAATAATGAGCGACGATGCTGGTCCTTGCATATGTTTGCATGGCATATCCTCACGTTTCCAAACCACCTCGAAATTTTCTGTATTAATACAAGCAGTGCCAAAATTTCCGTAATGAACATACACAAAGCCATCTTCGACACAGGGCGTTGGCGTTGCATACGAATTTGTTGAATGAATATGTTGCGGCTCGTCACTTTTAAAAATTGTTTTCTCATTTAGCAATTTTCCCGTTTCAAAATCAAAGCAATATGTATAAAATTCAGTGCCATCTTCGGTGGCAGAAGTTAGCCAAATCTGATTTCCATAAACTACCGGAGTTGAATAACCTAAACCTTGTACAGGTACTTTCCAAACTACATTTTCACTTTCACTCCAATTTAAAGGAGCCGTTTCAACATTGGCGTGCCCATTCATATTTGATCCTCTAAAATGAGTCCAATTTTGACTATCGGACCAACATGAAGATAAAAACAATAAAGAGAAAAGAGTTAGAAATAAAAATGCTGATTTATTCATTATTAAAGGATTAGATTGTTCAGAATCAAAGTTAGTTTTAAATTTGAATTTCAAAAATAAATGTGATAATTTGCATGCATATTAATTTTAGAAATATGAAACATGCATTCGTCAACAGACGAACACAAGAGAATGATTATGGACGAGTACCAAATGATACTTTTGAAAAAAAACTATTATAAGCATATGAAAAAAACTATCACACTTTTACTTGCAATTATAACCGCTTTCAATATTGGTGTAGCACAAAATAGTGAGAGCACAAAAGTTCGTGTTTTAACATTCAATATTTTACATGGGGCAACTACAAATGGAGATTTCGATCTCGATAAAATTGCATCTATTATTAAAGAAACCAACCCCGATTTGGTTGCTTTGCAAGAAGTTGATTTTAAAACAAATCGTGCCAGAAATTACGACTTAGTCACTGAATTGGGCTGGCGAACAAAAATGACATCACTTTTTGGAATCGCAATGCCTTTTGACGGAGGTGGTTATGGTGAAGGAGTTTTAACAAAGATGCCAATTATTGCCAGCAGAAATGTTCCACTGCCACACTCCCCAAATAATGAGCCTCGAACATCACTTGAAGTAACTGTGCAATTAGAATCGGGAGATACTATTTGTTTTATTGGCACTCACCTTGAACATCAGCAAAATAGTATTGACCGAATTGACCAAACAAAAAAGATTAATGAAATTTTTCTATCGAATAAATACCCTACTATTTTGGCCGGCGATTTAAACGACACGCCAGAAAGTGAAGCAATATTAATTCTAAAAAAATATTGGATTGATACTTTTGGTGAAAACCCAAAACCGACATATTCGTCTGATAATCCGCGAAAAAAAATAGACTACATTTTTTACATGCCTGCAACTAAATGGAAAGTGGTCGAAAACAAAATTATCTGCGATACTATTGCCTCCGACCACTGTGCTGTACTTTCGGTATTAGAATTATTGAAATAGCAATTATTTTAACAATATTCAGAAGAATTATCTTCAACCTTTTCAGAAAAAACAATACCATTTTGTTTTAACTCATTTAAAACTGGTTCGTAAATATTTTTATGAGTTGGAATGTACATCCCTTTTAAATTGATATTTCCGTTTAACACCAGTTTTGCTGCAATTGCAAGAGGAAGACCAACTGTTTTCGACATGGCTGTGTGTTGACTATTTTCGCCGATAACCGCAAGCGAACTGGTAAGCTTAACTTTTCTATTGAGGCTTGTATCGAGATAAATAAATTTATGCCACATCACAATCATATCTTTATCATCGGGTTGAAGTTGCCACTTTTGTTTCAAAATGTGCTCTAATACTTGTGCCGGAGTAGCACGTTTTAATCCAATTTTTGTATCGTCGAAAATGCCCAGCCAATTTAATTTATAGATGATATCCGAATCTTGATCGATGTGCATTGCACGGTATAATTTTAAATCTACTGAATCAGTTGGATGAAAATAGAGAAATGAATTAATGAACTCGCGATAAGTCATATTTTCAATGTCCTCGAGATAGTATGAATCATCGGTTGCTCCCAATTGCACAAAAACATTCCATGCCCGGCAAAACCCCGGACGACGTAACGTTCCGCGATAAATAGTAGGTATCCCCTGCAAATTATATTTTTCAATATAGTTCAACGAATCACGGTTTGCATAACCTTCAAACAACCCGTAATTTTCAATCTCAATCATCTCGGTTCTCCTAAAAAGCCGATTATAAGGAATATATTTGTACTTGCCATTCTGAATAAACTTTGCAGGTCCGTCTTGTCCTGCTAGCACAACATTTCGCGGATTCCAGGTAAATTTATAATTCCACGGATTATTGTCATAGTCAGGTGCTACCAAGCCACCGGTAAACGACTCGAAACACTGTAATTTATGACCTGCATTTTTAATTGCATCTATTATTTTCATTGCCGACATGTGATCGAGTCCCGGATCCAATCCGCACTCATTCAAAAAGAACAATCCCTTTTTATTCACCTCTGTTTCGAATGCTTTTAAATCAGCAGTTTCGTACGAAGCAGTTAGCAAGTTTTTCGAAAATTTCACACACGACCTAGCTACAAATTTATGAAAACGAGCAGGAAGCATAGAAATTACAAGATCGGCATTTTTAACTTCTGAGTCCCTTTCAAATTCATCTTTTACATTCAACACCGAATAACTTATTCTCTGTGAGTTTTCATTTCCATTTATCTGTATATCAACAACTATTATCTTCCAATTAAACTCGTTGGCATTGTCGGCGAGATACCGAATTAATGTATTACTCGACCTACCTGCACCAAAAATTAAAATATTTTTCATTTATAAAAATTAGAATCAAGATTCAAGAATCAAGACACAAGACAAGAAAATTTAAGATAACTTTCTCATGTGTCAAAATTCTATTATCATGAATATTTTATTTTAAATTATTACACACCTGTTTATAGAATTATTTGAAACTACTAAAATACAGTTCGACTCCGCTCACTGTGACAGTCAAACTGAGCGTAGTCGAAGTTTGCTATCAATAAAAATTCAAATACATTCCTTTAACAAGTTTTTATTTTTCGAATAAGGATTCCACCTTTAAAACAAACTCATAAAGATGAAATTATTTAAAACTCCGACTAAACATCAAACTCAATTCCTTGTGCCAAAGGCAAATCAGTACCATAGTTAATGGTATTAGTTTGTCTGCGCATGTATGCTTTCCAAGCATCGGAGCCTGATTCGCGACCGCCGCCGGTCTCTTTTTCGCCTCCAAAAGCACCGCCAATTTCGGCTCCCGAAGTACCAATATTAATGTTTGCAATTCCACAATCTGAGCCTTCTTGTGAAAGAAATTTTTCGGCTTCTAACATATTTGTAGAAAACAATGACGATGACAAACCTTGCGGAACATCGTTGTGAGTTTTAATGGCTTCCTCCAAATCGGTGTATTTAATTAGGTACAATAGCGGCGCAAAAGTTTCTTCCTGAACAATTTTGAAATGATTTTCGACCTCTGCAATACAAGGATTTACAAAACAACCTGATTCGAATCCTTCTCCTTCTAAAGACTCGCCACCAACAATAATTTTGCCGCCTTCTGCTTTTACTTTTTCTATGGAATTATGAAAATTTTGAACAGCATATTTATCAACCAAAGGACCAACCAATGTTTTAGAATCGAGTGCATTCCCAATTGGCAACTTCTTATAAATAGCCACTAATTTTTGTTTAACTTCTTCATAAATCGAATCGTGAATAATAATTCTCCGGGTTGATGTACAACGTTGGCCGCATGTACCAACTGCACCAAAAACTACGGCACGCAATGCCATTTCCATATCGGCATTGGGCGTAATAATTATTGCGTTGTTACCTCCCAACTCTAAAATCGACCGCCCCAACCGTTCGCCAACCAAACGGCCTACTTTTTTACCAATTGGTGTTGAACCGGTAAACGATATTAAGGGGACATCTTTATTGCTGAAAAACTCGTCACCCAAATCTCTTGAACTTGCAATAACTAAATTCAAAACTCCTTCAGGTATATTGTTTTCTTTTAAAACATTTGCAACAATATTGTGTACTGCCACGGCGCACAACGAAACTTTAGACGAAGGTTTCCAAACAACAACATCGCCAGCAACCAAAGCAATCATAGCATTCCAAGCCCAAACAGCCACTGGAAAGTTAAATGCTGAAACTACGCCCACAATTCCTAAAGGATGATATTGGTCGTACATACGATGTTTTTCGCGCTCGGAGTGCATAGTAAAACCGTACAGCTGTCGCGACTGCCCAACTGCAAAATCGCAAATATCTATCATTTCCTGCACTTCGCCCAATCCTTCCTGGTAAATTTTACCCATTTCGTAGGATACTAATTTGCCCAGCGGCTCTTTGTATTTTCGAAGTTCCAAGCCAATTTGTCTCACAATTTCTCCACGTTTTGGGGCAGGAACCATTCGCCATTTCTCAAAAGCTCCTTTTGCGGTTTCAATTATTTCATTGTAATCTTTGGAAGTTGCCAGATTTATTTCTGCAATTAATTTACCATCCGAAGGAGAAAATGATTGAATTGCTTTCCCTTCTGTTTCTTTCCATTTTGTTCCTGTACAAGCACCGTCATTTACTTTTTTGATGCCTAATTCTTTTAATACTTCGTTCATTTTTATCTGTTTATTTATAATTTATGTTATTGTTTTATATTCTTTCAAACTACTATTTTATCCCTGTTTAATTACACCATGCTTTAGATTGGTGTTTATATAATCTGGTCCTGAATTCTGACTTTAGTCTTAATTTTTTTAAAATATATTTAACCATTAATGGCTAAAGCCGCGTTTGTTTTGCTTTCATCATCACCGCCCTAAAGGACGGTGCAAAACAGATTCTCCTTAAATTATTTAAACCTTTTCCAACACCATTGAAATTCCTTGTCCAACACCAATACACATTGTGCAAAGAGCATATTTTGAATCGGAATTTTGCAACTGGTAATAAGCTGAAGTTATCAATCTGGCACCCGACATTCCAAGGGGATGTCCTAAAGCAATGGCCCCACCAAGTGGGTTTATTCTTTTATCATCATCATCAAGTCCAAGCTCGCGGATACAAGCAAGAGCCTGTGCAGCAAATGCTTCATTAAGTTCAATTATATCCATTTCATCCAGCGACATGCCCAAACGTTTCATTAATTTATTTGTTGCAGGCACTGGTCCAATTCCCATAATTCGAGGAGGAACTCCAGCTGCCTGTGTTCCCAGAATTTTAGCTTTTGGAGTTAAATTATATTTTTTAACTGCTGCTTCAGAAGCTATAATAATTGCCGCAGCACCATCATTAATTCCGGAAGCGTTACCAGCCGTTACTGTACCATTTTGTCTGGTAACAGGTTTTAGCGAGGCAAGTTTTTCCAACGACGACAAACGAAGATGTTCGTCCTTATCAACAATAATTGGCTCGCCCTTTTTTTGCTTTACTGAAACAGGAATAATTTCATTGGACAGCTTCCCATTTTTTTGAGCTTCGGCAGCTTTTAACTGACTGTTGTGTGCGAATTTATCCTGATCTTCGCGACTTATCTTATACTCATCAGCAAGATTTTCGGCGGTTTCTATTAATGGGTCTGTTCCAAACTTTTTTTGGAATTCTTTATTAACAAATCGCCATCCAATTGTTGAATCGTATATTTCTACCGCTCGTGAAAATGCTGAAGTTGCTTTGGGCATAACTAATGGCGAGCGCGACATACTTTCTGCACCACCCGCAATAATCAAATCTGCTTCTCCTGCTTTTATTGCCCTTGCGGCTATTGCAACAGCTTCCATTCCCGAGCCACATAAACGATTTACGGTAACGCCTGAAACTGTTTCAGGAAACCCGGCCAATAAAAGAGACATGCGTGCAATATTGCGATTATCTTCACCAGCCTGATTTGCACATCCGAGAATTACATCATCTATTCCAGCCAAGTCGATTTGAGGATTTCGTTCGATGATCGCCTTTAGAGGAATTGCCGCTAAATCGTCTGTTCTAACCGATGATAAAGCCCCCCCGTATTTTCCGACAGGAGTTCGAATAGCATCACATATAAAAACATTATTACTCATCTTATTTCAATTTTTAATTTATCTATTTTAGGTTTTAACGCTTTAAATGCATTGAAAAGTCCCTGTGTTAGCTTATCTATTTCGTTCTGTTTCATAACGGTTGAAAGCATACACGAAAAAGTATTTATCATTAAAGTATTTTCCTTAAAATACATATAATCCAGCAATTCATTAATTACAGCTTTTGCCTCTTTTGTTTGATATGCCTCGCGATATGTTTTGGGTGGTTCGTTTAATAAATGCATTCGAAACATTGAACCTGAACCTGTAATTGAGACAGGTACATCAGCAAGTTTTATGCTCTCTTTAATTTGGTTGATAGCCTTTTGTGTTAAAGCATTTAATTTCAAAATAGCCTCTCTATCGAAAAATTCCATCGCTTTATAACCAGCGGTCATAGTAATCGGGTTTGCCGAAAAAGTTCCTGAATGCGGATATAATAATTTCCTTTCGTGCGGATCGAAAACCTTCATTACGTTGGCTCTACCAGCAATTGCACCAACAGGAAAACCACCTCCTATAATTTTTCCGAGAGCGGTTAAATCAGGAGTTACTGAATATTTATCCTGTGCTCCGCCATAACTTACCCTTAAAGTAATTACTTCGTCGAACACCAATAAAGCCCCATTTTTACGTGTCCAGTTGTAAACCGCTTCAATAAACTCGCTGGTTCCCTGCATTAATCCAACTCTGTGCGGAACCGGGTCAATAATCACACAGGCAATTTGATCTGCTTGCTTATCCAGAATAGCAATCGTACGTTCGATATCATTATATGGAAAAATAACGACATCATTTAAAACACTTTTTGGAGTACCATGAGCGAGGTGCACACTTTTAGGATTGTCAATATCACCCCAATTTGATGGATTTGCAGTCTGGCTAACTTCAGCAAAATCATAAGTGCCGTGATATGCACCTTCAGCTTTAGCAATTTTTGCCCTGCCAGTGTATGCCCGTGAAGCTTTAATCATTGCCATAACCGCTTCTGTTCCTGAATTAACAAACCTTATTTTTTCAAAACCGCCAGACCTTTTGGTTAAAAGTTTAGCAAAGGAGACTTCGATTTCAGAAGCCAGTGTATAAGCGGTTCCTTTCTGAAGTTGTTCTGTAACTGCATCAATTATTGGAGGATAAGAATGACCATGTATTAGGGCCGCCATGTTGTTGGCAAAATCAACACGAACAGTTCCCTCAATATCGGTAACGTAACAACCTGATGCTGTACTGGCATAATGCGGATACGGTTTGCGGAAAATAGTATTTCTACTAACGCCTCCAATTATCACTTCGCGTGCCTGTTTATATAACTCTTTACTTTTACTGGTTTTAGACATAATATTTTGATGAAATTTGTCTTTCAATCCATGTATAATCTTGCGTCACTTTTTTTCTGTAGATACTCAAAAGTTACTCCGGGAGCTAACTCTTTCACAAATAATCTCTTGTTGATAACCTCTAAAATTGCAAGGTCGGAATAAATTCTACTAACAACACTTTTGCCTGTAAGCGGATAAGTACATTGTTTAACGATTTTTGATTCACCCGATTTTGTACAATGTTTTGTAATTACAAAAATGGTTTCAACACCTGCCACCAAATCCATTGCACCTCCCACGGCGGGAATATCATCTGGGTTTCCGGTTGACCAGTTTGCAAGATCGCCCTCTTCTGAAACCTGATAAGCACCAAGTACACAAATATTAATATGTCCTCCACGAATCATGGCAAAGCTTTCGGCGTGATTAAAATAAGCTGCCCCGGGAATTGCCGTAACATATTTTTTCCCTGCATTTACTAATTCTGGATCTTCCATTCCGGGTTCGGCAATTTTACCCATTCCCAACAATCCATTTTCTGTATGATAAATAACTTCGCGACCTTCAGGAATATAACCGGCAACAAGCTCAGGCATCCCAATACCAAGATTTACGTATGCGCCATCATAAATATCCATAGCTACTTTCTGCGCCATTTCATTTACACTCCAACCAATTTTTTTATCAGCTAATTTCATCTCATAATAATTTAAACTTTATAAATGGTATTCGATGGAACTCGCATTTTGATCCTCAGTTTTTGTGCAAATAAATGTTGTGCTCGTTTCATGGATACCTCCTTTTTTCTGCCACAAGTTTCGATTCATCAGCCGGGTTGGTGATTATTACAACACGTTTTACAAATATACCCGGAGTAATAACACATTCAGGATCGATCTCACCGACATCAAGGATATTTTTTGCCTGAACAATTGTCGTTTTAGCCGCCATACACATTATGGGGCCAAAATTTCGTGCTGTTTTATTATAAATAAGGTTTCCGTATTTATCGGCACCTAAACATTTTACTAAAGAGAAATCGGCTTTTATTGCATGTTCTAAAACGTGAGTTTTGTTATCGAAATCACGTTTTTCTTTTCCTTCGGCGAGAGGTGTATCTACAGATGTTTGTGTATAAAAAGCCGATATTCCGGCACCTGCGGCTCTAATTCTTTCGGCAAGTGTTCCCTGAGGCACAAGTTCTAATTCGATTTTGCCACTGCGGTACATTTCAGGAAAAACAACCGAAATTGCAGTTCTTGGAAATGAACAAATAATTTTCCGAACTTGCCTGTTCTCAATAAGTGCTGCAAGACCAACATTTCCGCTACCTGCATTGTTGCTGACAATGGTAAGATTTTTCGCTCCATTATCAACAAGGGCATGAATTAATTCAACGGGGCTGCCTGCTTCTCCAAAACCGCTAATCATTACCGTTGCTCCATCAAAAACATCGGCTACTGCTACTTCTATAGATTTAACAATTTTATTTATCATCGCTATTCCGACTTTTTAATTTCATATTCCAAAGCCTCAGAAAGTTTATTTTCAATATCAATTAACTCATCTTCATAAAAATATTTACCTCCACCATAAGGTTTAAGTTTTTCTATTGTATTTTCCTTTTCGTCATATTTAGCAAAATATACCTTGTCCATCCATTTCATGTTTCTTGCTTCATTAAACTTTAAAGCAAATACCTTTTCACCATTAATTTCTGTCGTTCCTAAAAGTGATGTTTTCCCGGCAGAAGAAGTCATAGTAATATGTCTTGATGGTCGGTTTATTGATGCAAGCTCTCTGTAAACTTTGCTGAATATTTTACTAATATCGGCCAATGATGCTGTAAAATAATGATGCTCGCCGGTTGGTCTCGCACAGTACATTGAGTGAAAACCCACTCCTAAAACGGCAAGAATATTTCCGAGGTCTATCCAGTTTTGAGCAGATTTATTAATGTCAACCTTTTCGTTTTCATCAGTAAATAAACTGATGTGGTTCATTATCGGACTTTGACTTTTTACAGTAATTCCATAATTTTTTATACGCCTAATTGAGGCAATTGATCCCGGATTTAATATGTCGTGAGGTGTTGATATATGAGCCATCCAAACAACCTGTATCCCATTATCAATAACCTTTTTCAACAATTCCAGAATATCTTTAAACTCAACGCTTAAAAGCAGTTCGGGATGAAAATTTATTGCTCTTGAACCAATGCGTACCGTTTTAATGTGCATTAGTTCTGGATTCTCAATCAGTGGTATTACATACTCAGCAAGTCGGTCATACTTAATATATGCACCATCGCCACCGGTAATTAAAATATCGCTTATTTCTTTATGCTGTTTTAAATAGTTATGAACCTGACTCACTTCGTGTTGTACAAACATATCTTCGTCACCCCGTACTTGAGCATGACGAAAACAATAGGTACAAAAAGCAAAGCAGCTCTGTGTGGTTTTATCTAAAATCAGTTTTATGGGAGGGTATTTGTGCTGACTACCTTCTATAATTTCCAATTGCCCTTCATCATTAATAAACCAGGGTTTATTTAATTTTTGTTTGCCATCGTGCGGATTGGTTTTTAACTGATATTCTTTCACCACCTTTTTCCTGCCTTCATCTGTTTTTGCATCGATATACTTTTTTACCTCATCGGGATTTATCATTTCGGGTTGAGGGAAAATCAGATAATAATTCGAATCATTTTTATAATTCTTCCAATCTATTGTATTTAACACATGTTTTGTGGCAAGAAACCGATAAACTTCTATAAAAAACTCGCGATCTTTTAAATGCCCAATTTCAATTCCATTATCTTTTAGTTTTCCAACAATCTCTTTAAACCCTTTTAATCCTGAATAGTAATTCTTATCAGTAAAAATTGCTTTGTCAGAATTAAAAAAGCCAGAATGTTGTGGATATGTGGAATGAAGCCTTTTAATAAGACCGGGTGGCAGCAAATTCTCAACCTCAATATTATTGATTGTTTCAGAACTAAAATTATACCTAACCATCATTTTATGAATATCAGAAAATTCCACATCTATTTTATTATCGTGTAATTTCATAAATATCGATTA
>DAOVTY010000187.1 GCA_030632865.1 Bacteroidota bacterium | reverse complement strand
TCCCACCTCTTTATCCATATCAGGAATTTTTACAAAATCTTTTAATATATCTAGAATCCCAAGTAATTGAAAATTGTCGTTTGTAACATCTACATAACTTTTTACCGGTTTTGCTTTTAAACTGCCGGTGTTTATTGTTATTCGTTTACTCCTGCTTGCTATTTTTATTATTTTGGGAACCTGGGTTGTTAATCCTAAATTATTGTATAACGCTGTACCTGTTATATATGCAACTCTTTTCCCTTGTTCAAACAGATAAGGTTTAATAATTTCTGACTCCCCCGGACGCAGTTCACCAAATACAGTTTTTTTTGGTTTGTAAAAAATACCGGTGGAAATTCTTTTTATTACTTTCTTCGCGATTAACCTCTCAATAGCTTTGGCAGCAGCACTATATTCCGAAGCTGTAATATTAAGTTGCCGGTATTTAAACGTAGTACCTTCCGGCATACGCTTTATTCTCTTCTCTATTTTCTCTGCTACCTTCATATTCTAACAATATTACTTCTAACAGAACAAAGATAAGCAAGAATAGTAATTTGTCAAGTATTTTGCGCAGAATACTTGACATTACAATTTAATATGAAAATGTTATAGTATCAAACATTCTCGAAAAACTTTATGGCATATTTACAATACTCAATAATTTTATCTTCATCAGTATCAAATTCTTTTCGTTTTCCTAAATAGTTGTGACAGGTCATCGTGATTTCTTTTCCTTCTCTAAGTTGTTTATATGAAATACACTTTATATGTTTCTTCGCAAGGAAAACATACAGTTTCTTTAGGAAATCAAATAAAGGAGAATGGAATTTACTTTTGTACTTTAACTACTGAAACAGAAAGTAAAACTTTAAAACTTGTTAGAAACCAATAAAAAAAAGATGCCATACTTATACATTTTACAAATAAGGATGGCATCTTTTTAAATTCTATGGTTGCTGCCATTTCCAAATCGATTTAAAAAATTGGCGAATTGGAATTTACAACACCCTCCTCTACTCCACAATATCCATTTCGTCTAACAAATAACCAGCACCGGCAAATTTGTCGATTATAAAAAGTGCGTAACGAATGTCTATTGCAATATTGCGACATTGGTCTGGGTCAAACATAATATCACTCATTGTTCCTTCCCAGCCACGGTCGAAGTTTACACCTATTAATTCGCCATTTGCATTTACTACCGGGCTGCCCGAATTACCTCCTGTTGTGTGGTTAGATGCAGTGAAACAGACTGGAACTTCGCCATTAACTTCGTACTTGCCAAAATCTTTATTATTGTACAATTCCTTTAAACGGTCTGGCACATCATAATCGTAAATTGCAGGATTGTCTTTCTCCATAATACCCGATAAAGTTGTGTAATGTTTGTATGTAACTCCATCTTTCGGATTATAACCTTCTACTTTTCCGTACGACACACGCAACGTAAAATTTGCATCGGGATAAAGAGCTTTCCCTTTTTGCATCTCCATAATTCCTGCCATGTATTTTTTCATACTTGCAGTTATTTTTATAGTAGCCGCTTTAAGTTTTGGAGAGATATCCTTCTCATTTTTCAACTTAAAAACGTTATACATTGCCACAATCGGGTCTTTTCGAAGTTTTAATATTTGTTTATCAGAACCTGATTCAAGTAACTTTTTCAATTTATCAATATCGGTTAGAATTGACTTCCGATATACTTTTATAACCAATTTATTACGGTCTGTTTTATTCATTAATTCAATAAAACCGGCTGGAATAAATTCGTGGTCAACATCTGAAAGTAACATTGGTAAAAGCTCTGTAAATAATTTCTCGTCGGTTGGTTGATTAAAGTCTTTCATAAATCCGGGCAAATAGTTTATCATTGATTTTCTGCCAGCATCCACTCTTTCAGTCTGTTTATTCTCCAGGTTATTAACAATCGCATTAGCCTGGGCAGCTAAACGAAATAACTCAACTCCCCGAAATACAATTTCAGAATAATAATCGCTTGCGCGCACGTATTTTTCGTACTGCTTATAGTATGTTTCAAATGATTCAAAAACTTCCTTGTATTCTGTACTCCACACTCCTTTTTTAACAGCCCACTCTTTAAAGTTATCTTCGTATGCCAATTTTTTGTCAATTGCATTTAACCGATTTAACCCTTTAATTTCACCTTGCCATTTTTTCCAAGAGTTACTAATTCCTGCATGTTTTGCCGAATATTGAATTCGCACTTTTGCATCGGCATTCATATCAGCACCAATAATTTCCAGTTTTTTATCTCGTATTTTTATACGATCTGGGTCGCGCTGGTTCATAGTAATATCAACTGCTTGGGATGGCCAATATTGCATTGTACTACCGGGATAACCAAAAACCATTGTAAAATCGTTGGGCTGAATACCTTTCATTGAAATGGGGAAATACTTTTTTGGTTTGTACGGAACATTGTCGGCCGAATATTTTGCAGGCTCGTTATTTTCGTCGGCATAAATACGAAACAACGAAAAATCTCCTGTGTGCCGTGGCCACATCCAATTATCGGTGTCGCCGCCAAATTTACCAATTGCTGAGGGAGGCGCACCAACCAAACGCACATCGGTATAGATTTTATATACATAAAGAAAATATTGATTTCCATAAAAAAGTGGTTTTACACTTGCTCTAAATTTACCGTCAACAGCCGCATCTTTAATAATCTTGTCGCTATTCTCTTTTATTTTTTTCTGTTTTTCATCTCCCAAAAGGCTTTCTGTACCTTCAAAAACTTCTTCTGAAACATCGTTCATGTATTCTAAGAAACTAACCGATAAACGTTTATTTGGAAGCTCTTCATCTTTGCTCATAGCCCAAAAACCATTAGTAAGATAATCGTTTTCTACGCTGCTGTGCGATTGAATATTCCGGTAACCACAGTGATAATTTGTAATAAGTAAACCTTCGTCGGAAATTAATTCGCCTGTACAACCGCCACCAAATATTATAACCGCATCTTTCATGCTGGCATTATTAACATCGTAAATATCTTGTGCTGTAAGTTTAAAGCCCATCTCCTGCATTTCAGCAAGATTATATTTTTCGAGAAGAATTGGAATCCACATTCCCTCTTTAGCAAACAACTGGCTAATTGAAAGTAGTACAACTAAAAAAAAGGACGTAATTTTTATCATTCTTAAAATTTTAGGTTTTCTTTGCAATATTAATTATTAATCGCTTAAAAAAGCAAAATAATAGCTGGTTTAAAATAATATTTGCCAGTTAATATATCGAACTAACTTAAATGGCTATTTTCAAATATATTATTATAATTCTATTTATTATTAATGCTTTTTATTGTAACAGTCAGGTGGCAATTAAAGAAACAGACTTTAACAAAATCCCACAAAAAAAAGTACGAGAATTTTTAATAAATGAACAAAATAATGATATTAATTTGTATGCAGATATTAGGCCCACTCTGCAAAGTAATTCAAATACAGAAGGTTTTAAAACTCATACAAAAGAGTACTTTTTAAAAGATAGTTTAATTAAAATTTGGGAGCATTATTTGGGTACAAATCCAGGAGATTCGTGGGATGGAAAAAAGGTTTCGTTTGGATTATTATTCTCGAAAAAACATAATAAAATTGTGTATAACGATGATTATGTTTCTCGGTTAGATACCGGACAAATTATTTTTTTAAATCTTAAATTAATGATGGGAGTTGCAAACCTGGCAGCGGTTTTTCAGTTTATCACAATAGACCAGATTAATAGTATTATAGAATTTAGTTATGTTGACGATAATATTACCAAAGGGAAACAACGCCTAAAGTTTATCCAAACTAACAAAGGTTACACGAAAATTTTGCACACGAGTTTTTACAAAAGTAACTCTTCTATTCGCGACCGAATTCTTTATCCTTTTTTTCATGAAAAGATTTCCAACGAATTTCATCGAAATATGAAAAAATTGTATTTTAGTCATCAGTTAAATTAACTAAAAACATAAGATTACTAGCCACTGGCAAATGATAAAAAAAAATGCCTCCGATTAGCAGTTTAACAACTAAATAGCCAATTAGTAAAATTGCGAATTGGAATTTGCAACACCCTTCCAAATATTTCTTTTGGGAAAACTAAATTATAATAGTAAGGATGAAAAAAACCTAAATATTTTTCTAAACTAAACTCAACCTGATTAATCACAAATCTTAAAATTAAATTATTTATCTATCGATTAAAGGAAAATAAAGGAATAATTTTCACCAAAAAAATAATCTGTTAACTTCGCACCTTTCTGAATAACAGCAAAATGGATTTTACAAATAAAACAATTTGGATAACGGGTGCTTCCTCTGGCATTGGCAGAGCTATGTCTCATGCACTTTCAAAAGAAAATACAAATCTCATATTATCTGACATAGATGAAAAAGGACTTTTAAAAGTTGCTGAAACTTGCAAAAAAAATAACTGTACTGTGCAAATTGTGCCTATCGATTTAAGTAATGAAAAATCTGTTGAATCGGCAGCAAACCAAGTGTTAGAAAAAAATCTCAAAATAGATTCTATTTATCATTTTGCAGGAATAAGTCAACGTTCGTTGGTAAACGAAACGCCTCTGTTTATAGACAGGAAAATATTTGAAATAAACTTTTTTGGAGCTGTAGCACTTACAAAAGCTGTTTTACCCGGAATGATTAAAAACGGGGGTGGACAAATTGCAGTTACATCTAGTATCGTAGGGAAATTTGGCTTTCCATACCGTTCGTCTTATTCAGCAACAAAACATGCGTTGCACGGATTTTTCGAGAGTTTGCGAGCAGAAAATAAACAAAATAATATTCAGGTTTCTATTATTATTCCGGGAAGAGTAAAAACCAATATTTCGTTAAATGCCATTAATAAAGATGGTAAAACACATGCGAAAATGGATGATGGTCAGGATTCGGGAATAACAGCAGAAAAGGCTGCAAAAACAATATGTAAAAACCTAAAGAGAAATAAAAAAGAGATTTTGGTTGGAGGTAAAGAACTAATTATGGTACACATTCGAAGATTTATACCGAGGTTATATTATTATATGTCTTCGAGAATAAAACCTATTTAGAGTCTTTAAATTAAAAGAAAATAAAATGACAGCAAAAATAAATGGGATTCAGCAGTTAGGTGTTGGTGTAGAGGATTTTAGTGAAGCGTGGAAATGGTATCGCGACCATTTTGCAATGGATATTCGTATGTTTGAAGAGAAGGCAGTTGCAGAACTGATGTTGGCACATACCGATGGAAAACCAAGAGCAAGACATGCAGTTTTAGCACTTAATATGCAAGGCGGCGGGGGTTTTGAAATTTGGCAACACACTGGGAAAAAACCAGAGCCTTGTAAGTTTGAAATTCAGCTGGGCGACCTTGGAATTAATATTGGCAAAATAAAATCTAATAATGTTAAAATTGCCTTCGATAGATTTACTAAATCAGGACTAAATCTTTTGGATTCTATTCACAAAGATCCGATTAATAATAACCATTTCTATATGAAAGATATTTATGGAAATATGTGGGAAGTTATTAATAATGAACATGTTTTTCGAAAAAAAGAAAAATCGGTAAGTGGCGGTATTCTTGGCACTGTAATAGGTGTTAAAAATATGGACGAGAGTTTAAACTTATACCAAAAGATTTTAGACTACGATGAGATTGTTTACGACAAAACCGGAACATTTGACGACTTTAAAGGAATTCCAGGTTGCGACAATAAATTTCGCAGAGTTTTACTAAAACATTCTGATGTAAAAAGTGGACCTTTTAGTCCATTCTTTGGAGAATCTGTAATAGAACTGGTACAAGTTTTAGACCGCGAACCACGAGATATTTATGAAGGTCGAATTTGGGGCGACCCTGGTTTTATACACCTCTGTTTCGATATAAATGGAATGGATAAAATGCGAGAAAAAACAAAAGAATTGGGACATCCATTTACAGTTGATAGTGCTAAAGCAATGGAAACTTTCGATATGGGTGAAGCAGCCGGTAATTTTGCATATATACAAGCACCCGAAGGAACATTAATAGAGTTTGTTGAAACTCATAAAATTCCACTGCTAAAAAAACTAGGTTTGTATATTGATTTCAGAAAACGAGGTTCGCATCCTCTACCCAACTATATGATGAAATTATTTAGATTTATGCGAGTATATTAAAATTATAAGTTTTATTAATAATAATTACAATACTTTTAATTTTGCTAGTGTTTTGAAAATACATTTGGTATCCTACCAAATGTATTTTGCCTATTTATTTCAACGCCGCATCAATTTCAGCTAAACGACTTTTAACTTCTTCGTCGTTAGGGCGTAAACTCAAAGCTTTTTTATACCAGAATCTAGCCACATTGTAGTTTTTCTCATCAAAGGCTTTTGAAGCTTTTGCAACATGCGACTCAAACTGTTGACCTGCCTGACCAGCCATTCTTTCCTCTATTC
>DAOVTY010000317.1 GCA_030632865.1 Bacteroidota bacterium | reverse complement strand
TGTCAATCAATTATTTAGGACTTAAAATAAAATCGCCGGTTGTTGTTGGTAGTTCGGGACTTACTTTTTCGATAGAGAAATTGAAAGAAATTGAGCAGGCTGGCGCAGGAGCTGTTATTCTCAAATCCATTTTCGAAGAAGAGATACAACACGAGTATAATCATGTTCTTAAAGAAGAAGCGGTGGCTGATGAGCCAGACAGTGGTTATCTCGATTATTACGACTATAAAATAAAAACAGATAATATTAATAAATACATTAGTTTTATTGAAGCTGCAAAAAAGGAGATTTCAATTCCGATTATTGCAAGTATCAATTGCAAGTCGATGCACGAATGGACATTTTTTGCAAAAAAACTTGAAGATGCTGGTGCTGATGCGCTGGAAATTAACCTGTTTACTTTGCCTTCTGATTTCTCGTTAACCAGCGAAAAAGTGGAACAGGCATATTTGGATATAATTAAAAAAATAAAAGAGCAGGTTTCGATTCCGGTTTCGGTTAAACTGAGTTATCATTTTGCAAATCTGGCTTCGTTTATCAAACAAATTTCTCAAACTGGTGTTGATGGCGTTGTTCTTTTCAACAGATTTTTTCAGCCCGATTTCGATATTGAAAATTTTAAAATTAAACCAACCAATATTTTAAGTAATCCTACAGACGTTGCAATTACTTTGCGTTGGATGTCGATTATGTATGGACGTGTAGATTGCAACCTTATTGCATCAACTGGTGTTCGCGATGGCGAATCGGTTATTAAAGAAATTTTGGCAGGAGCCGATGCTGTTCAGGTAGTTTCAACACTGTACAAAAATGGTATAAATCAGATTAGCAATATGTTAGATGATTTAACTAATTGGATGGAAAAACATGAATTCCAAGATATTAAAGAATTCAAAGGAAAAATGAGTCAGCAAAATAGTCCTAACCCAGCTGAATACGAAAGAGTTCAATTTATGAAATATTTTCATGACGAAAAATATAATCTGGATTAATAAAAGAGCTTATGAAAAGTCTAACATTAAATGAAAAGTTAACCAGATTTACTATTAACTGGTTTTTTTTAATGATTGTGTGGGTTGCTTTCACAACATCTTTTGCAGCACAAGAACTTATTGTAGGAGGTATTGCAACAATGTTAATTTCGTTTTTTACAATTCCGTTATTCACTTGTTGCACATTAAAATTATTAGCACCAAAGCAATTGTTTTATATGAGTTATTATCTCATCATTTTTGTTCGCGAACTGATTAAATCTAACGTAGATGTTGCACGCAGGGTTATAACTCCGTCGTTGCCAATTAATCCAGGCATAGTAAAATTCAAATCGGAATTACCTACCGATTTTGCAAAAATGGTTCTGGCAAATAGTATTACACTAACCCCCGGAACACTTTCGATAGATATTATTGACGATACTTTTTATATACATTGGATTGATGTAAAAACAACTGACCCCGAAGAAGCATTCACTGAAATTGCAGAGACTTTTGAGAAAATATTACTAAAAATATTTAAGTAATGATTTACATATTTTATATAACACTTTTATTGCTCACGTTGGGAATGATATTCTCGATAATACGTTTTGTAAAGGGACCAACAGCGGGAGACCGCACTGTTGCACTCGACACAATGACGACTTTAATGGTTGCCGGACTTTTTGTTCTAGGAGCTATTTTTGATCGGTTTATTTATGTTGATGTTGCTCTTATTTACGGAGTACTTGGATTTATTGGAGTTATAGTAATTGCAAGATATTTGGAGGGCGCATTATGAGTATTTACGAAATTATTGGGAGCGTACTTAGCTTAATTGGCGCATCGTTTCTTTTCCTTGGAGGACTAGGAATTTACCGCATGCCCGATGTGTATAATCGATTACAAGCCGGAACAAAAGCAACAACACTGGGCGCCATGAGCTTAATACTTGGTGTTGGTGTAATAAAAATGGAAGATAGCTGGACATGGATTGTAAAAGCTATTATTATTATTGTTTTTATTGCAATCTCCAATCCTATAAGTTCGCACGCTTTGTCGCGAGCAATGTATCACCGCAAAAATTTTCCCTTCATAAAAAGCAAGGATAAAAATATGGATGCCTATCGCGAAGTTTTTGAAGAAATGGAGAAAAAAAAGGAGGATAAAAAATGACATATTTAGTATTAATAATCGGATTTCTGCTTCTAGTTTTAATTGGAGCCGCAGTTTATGCTGTTTACCAGCGCGACCTTTTATATGCAGTTATTGCAACAGGAATTATTAGCCTGATATTAACAGTTCTGTTTTATATTCTACAAGCTCCAGATGTGGCACTTACCGAAGCTGCAATTGGCGTGGCACTTACAACCATCATCTTTATTATAACAATACGGAATACCAAGAGGTTTGAAGATGACAGAGGCACGAAAGACAAACAAGAATCGAAAACAGAATAGTTATGAAAAAAACAATTGTAATATTATTACTCGCTGCTTTTGGTTATTATTTAGCTACAACATTTCTCGATCCGGAATTTGAAGCAGGCAGAAATCAAAATGGAGTAAAAAATGTTTATCTCGAAAAAACTGTTACCGAATTAAAATCAGCAAATGCAGTTACATCCATTATTGTAAATTTCAGAGGATTTGATACGCTTGGCGAGGTTACTGTTTTATTTCTCGCGGCATCGGCACTGGGGAGCATTCTTTTTAAGAAACGTCATCAAGTTGGCGACCGGTCAATTTTATTACCTGCAAGTTCGATAGTTAGCACCGGTTCGAAACTTTTATTTCCGGCTATTATTTTATTAGGAGTTTATGTTTTTGTACACGGTCATCTCACTCCCGGAGGAGGTTTTCAGGGAGGTACAATAATAGCAACCGGTTTTTTGCTGATGTTA
>DAOVTY010000312.1 GCA_030632865.1 Bacteroidota bacterium | reverse complement strand
GTGTAAAACTTATTTTCCGGGATGTAGTTTTCATCTCCAAACTCGTCGTAAAATATAATGCCTACATTACTAACATATATATTTTGTTTTGGACTTGATTCAGATTCTTTAGAAAATTCATCGGCATTTCCAAACTCATTAAAATCGTGATTTTCGTGAAATTCGTCATCATTATTTAAGAATTCATCATCTGTAGAAAATTCATCAGTGCTTTCAAATTCATCGGCGTTGCCAGATCCCGGCTCTGATTTTATATGTTTCGGATTCCAATTAATAACGAAACCGGCTAAATTAGTGTCACCTATTTTCTTGCCTATTTTTTCCGTATAACTGGGGTTTATAACACCATACAAATGACGATTAGCACAAAACTTACCCATTCTTGCAAACATTTCATTTACACTCCCTACTCTGGCATTCAGCGTAAATGCTCCAATTTCCTTATCAACACTTGCACCAAAAACCCGTTCGTCAATTAGGAAAAAATCACCCAAGCGGGTTTCGTGCAAACCTAATTTCACATCGGTTCCATTATTTGAATAGTTATAAAAAGCTTGTCTCATTCCTAGATGCTTACTCTTTTCAAAGTCATCATCGACAAATTCCGAATTTTTCCAGTTTTTGAATCCACCCTCTAAATAAATATGGTGCTTCTGTTGTCCGAAACCAAAATCTAAAGCGCCCAGTAACATACCACCGTTAAGTTGTGTTTTGCCAAGTGAGTCGTACGGACTAGTCATCATTCCGGGAGCCATAGTTGCTTCCACTCCCCAAAGAATAGAAGTACCTTCTTTAAATGGCGTTAGGTGAGCTCCAAGCATACTACGGCATTCCATTTGTGCATTTACCGATAACGATGCTAAAAATATAAGGCTACTTAATATTAAGTTTCTTGATACCTTTAAGTGTAATTTTGCCATGATGTTTTTCTCCTTTTTTAAATGGTTGAATACTTTTTATTTTACAGTCGCTCATACATTCTCCACACATAATACATTCCTGATTATCGAGTTTAGATGTTGTTCCTTCGCGGGTTATTGCATTTATTTGACATGATATGCTGCATGTTTTACAACCGGCACACGAATCATTTATTCCTAGTATAGAAGCTCCGGGAAGTTTTGTTATCCACCCATAAAATAACCCGGCGGGGCAGGCCATTTTACAGAAAGGACGATGTATGAACAAGGAACTTATTAATAATATTACCAGTAATACATAACCAGTAATATTTGGTGAAAACAGGTTGAATATTACTTTAAAAGGTCCTATTGTACTCCATTCTATACCTTGTGTAATGGTTAGTTGGGTTAAAAGAATTCCGAAAATCACATAACGTATTATTCGCATTGTTTTTTGTGATTTCTCGCTTTGCAGGATTTTGAACTTACCTATATATAAGAATTCCTGAATAGCTCCCAGGTAACAAGTCCAGCCACAAAATACTTTCCCAAAAAAGTATGTAATAGGGATTAGACCCAAAAACAATACTATTGCAGGCCATTTATCTGTAGCTCCAATAAAAAACAAAAAGGTATTCTGAAAACTAGATATAATTCCGGGACCTCCTCTGTAAAATCCTAATATTACAACTGCTGCCAGCAAAAATATTGGGCGTATTTTTCGGGTAGCTTCAAAACGAACAAAAATACCGGCCAACAGAGTTGCAAAAAGTATAGAAATTGCCCAATAGAATCGATTCCAGTTAGTTTGAGGTTTTATTTCTTCGCTGCTGTTTTCCGAAAATTCGCTAAACTCATTATCGCCGGTAGAAAACTCATCATTTGAGAATTTATCATCTGTAAATCCATCATCAGATGATTGTATATTTTCAATTTCAGTTTCCTGCTCAAATTCAGAGAATTCATCGTTTTGTGCAAACGAGAATATGGAGATTAGCAAAAACAGAATAAGTGAAATGTATAATATTGAGCCTTTCATAAAATTTATTTTAATTATTTAATGATTCAATTTTTTAAAGTGACACTTTTGAATCATTCATTTATTCGCTCATTTTCAATATCATCGCCCCAAATCCACCATCTTTTTCACATTCTCGAACAGCGCTGAGATTTAGTTTATCTCCATCGGTTTCTTTTACAACTATCATTAGTTTTCTTTCCCAATCGTTAGCGGCAGTCTGTTTCCAGGGTGTCGATTTTATAACCTTTAAGCCTTTCATTGTAAATTTAGTTTTTTGCATCTTTATCGGACATGCCCTGTGTGTTAAAATAACTTCAACTAATACCACCAATGTATCTCCAACTTGATAAGCCTCCTTTTTACCTTTAATTACCTCAAACTCAATTTCGCAGGCTTTTGCTGTTTGTGGGGTAAACGATATAATAAGCAATCCGATTATTGCAATAAAAATCCACTTTGTTTTCATGTATTCTATTTAGAAATTGTATTTTATTTTAGCGTATAACATTGAGTTGTCCTGGTATTGTCCGAACATCCCTTCTCTATCGCCAACAAAAATATTTGAGCCCAACAGAATTGAGAAACTATCGTCGAAATCGTAAGTTATTTTAGGACGAATTAATGCGTCTCCATCATCCAAACCTATATAAGAGAAGAGATCCAGATGTACAGTTTCTCTCATCATATCGTAACGAGCCATAAAAGTTGCAGTATTATTTGTTTCAGGATTATCCATCAAATCGTTATAATCTAATATGTATTGCTGAATAAATTGTGTACTCATTTTTACACTCCCAATATTAAAATCTAAACCCACTACATAATGCAAGTAATCTTTTTGAATAAGTGCATCTTTGGCAAGTGGGTCCTCAGTTTGAAAATATTTTCCATTATAATAAGCTGCTTCTCCACGCAAAATAACGCCTTTAATTTCCGAGCTAAATGAACCACCGGCAACAGTCAATCTATGATGCTCTGGAGTAATGTTCAAACCTGTTAATACTGGACTTCCAGACGACATGTCAAATTCCTTTTCCACATGC